>CADCUJ010000023.1 GCA_902805855.1 uncultured Nocardioidaceae bacterium | reverse complement strand
GGCAGCGAGCACGCCCAGATCGAGGACGGGCGCCACGTCGGGATCGAGACAGGCGGCCAGGTCGGTGGCGACGACTTCGAGCTGGAGCAGTCCACCAGGCGGTCCTGAGCCGACCAGCTCGAACCTGCCCCGACGGCCGGACGCCAGATTGCCGGCACCCCGCCCCTCCTGTGGACCGGTGCCACAGTCGGCGCGCCCGTGTCAGTGCGCGTGCTCGCCGCGGTAGTACTCGTACACCCAGCCGACGAGCGCGATGCTGCCGAAGGCGGCGCCGATGAGCAGCAGCCACCAGCCGAACACGACGCCGAGCACACACACCGCCAGCGCCGAGCCGCACCACAGCGGCCACCAGGAGTACGGCGGGAAGAAGCCCAGCTCGCCGGCGCCGTCGACGATCTCGGCATACTTCCGGTCCTCCGGGCGGGGGTCCATCTTGTTGGCGTGGAACCCGAGGTAGAAGGCCACCAGCGCGGCGAGTCCGGTGGCCATGACCAGAGCCGCTGTCCCGGTGGGGTCCTCGGTCAGAAACCAGTACGTCGGCGCTACGACCGCCAAGAAGACCGCGTTGAACCCGAAGACCCATGCCTCGACCTTCACCGGCGGTCCCCCCGGCTATCGGGGTCGGAGTTGCCCTGGGTCCGCTCCTGCAGGTACTCAGCGCGGCCGGTCATGTCACCGGTGTCGGCGGCTTCGCCTTCGCGGTTGACCGGACCGTTGTGCTCGAGCTCCATCATGGCGATCTCCGGGTGGTGCAGGTCGAAGGCCGGGCTCTCCGACCGGATCCGGGGCAGCTCGACGAAGTTGTGGCGAGGCGGCGGACATGAGGTGGCCCACTCCAGCGACCGGCCCCACCCCCAGGGGTCGTCCACCTCCACCTTGGGTGCCTTGCGCGACTTCCACACGTTGTACAGGAACGGCAGCGTCGAGGCGCCGAGCACAAAGGCTCCGATCGACGAGATCTCGTTGAGCGTGGTGAACCCGTCGGTCGGTCGGTAGTCGGCGTACCTGCGGGGGAAGCCGGCGACTCCCAACCAGTGCTGCACCAAGAACGTCGTGTGGAAGCCGACGAACAGCATCCAGAAGTGGATCTTGCCCAGCCGCTCGTCGAACATCCGCCCGGTCAGCTTCGGCCACCAGAAGTAGAAGCCGGCGAACATGGCGAAGACTACGGTGCCGAAGACCACGTAGTGGAAGTGGGCGACGACGAAGTAGGAGTCGTTGAGCTGGAAGTCCAGCGGCGGCGACGCCAAGATGACGCCCGTCAGACCGCCCAGCAAGAAGGTGACGAGGAACCCGACCGCCCACAGCATGGGCGTGTCCAACGACACCGACCCGCCCCACATGGTGCCGATCCAGTTGAAGAACTTCACGCCAGTCGGTACGGCGATGAGGAACGTCATCAGCGAGAAGAACGGCAGATCCACGGCGCCGGTCACGAACATGTGGTGCGCCCACACCGCCAGCGAGTACGCGGCGATGAACAGGGTCGCACCGACCAGACCCACATAGCCGAAGATCGGCTTGCGGCTGAAGACCGGCAACACCTCCGTCACGATGCCGAAGAAGGGCAGAGCGATGATGTAGACCTCTGGATGGCCGAAGAACCAGAACAGGTGCTGCCACAGGATCGGCCCGCCGTTGGACGGGTCGAAGATATGCGCCCCTAGGGCACGGTCGGCCTGCAGCATCAGCAGCGCGCCGGCAAGGATGGGGAACGCGATCAGCACCAGCAGCGACGTCACCAGAATGTTCCAGGTGAAGATCGGCATCCGGAACATGGTCATGCCCGGTGCCCGCATGCAGAAGATGGTGGTGACGAAGTTGACCGCACCCAAGATGGTGCCGAGCCCGGCGAGCCACAGCCCCATCACCCACAGGTCGCCACCGACGCCTGGAGACCGGACGGCGTCGGACAGCGGTGTGTAGGCGTACCACCCGAACGCGGCAGCGCCACCAGGGACGAAGAAGCCCGACACCACGATCAGGCCACCGAAGAGGAACAGCCAGTAGCTGAACATGTTGAGCCGCGGGAACGCGACGTCCGGGGCGCCGATCTGCAGCGGCATGATCGCGTTGGCGAAGCCGACGAACAGCGGGGTCGCGAACAGCAGCAGCATGATCGTGCCGTGCATCGTGAACAGCTGGTTGTAGACCGCGTCGTTGACGAACTGCGTGCCGGGCTGGCCCAGCTCGGCCCTGATGACCATTGCCATCAGACCGGCCACCAGGAAGAACCCGAACGACGTGACGAGGTACAGGTTGGCGATCAGCTTGTGGTCGGTCGTGGTGAGGTACCGGACGACGAGCTGGCCCTTGGTAGGGCGATGCGGTTCTGCGGGCTCGTGGACGATGGTGGTGGGTGTGTCGACAGCGGTCATTCGCCACCTGCCTCTGGCTCGTTGATGCCGGACACTCGCTCGGCATCGCGGCCGCCGAGCAGAGCGCCCGTCTGACCGGCGTCTTGGAGTTCTCGCATGTGCTCGTCGAAGGTCGCGCGGTCGGTGACGACCACGTTGAACAGCATCCTGGTGTGCTGCCACCCACAGAGCTCCGCGCAGCGACCGACGAAGGTGCCCGACTGGGTCGGGGTCAGTGAGAATGCCTGGTCGCGGCCCGGGATGACGTCGAGCTTGAAGAGGAACGAGGGCACCCAGAACGAGTGGATGACGTCGGGAGACGACAGCTGGATCTCGACCGGTTCGCCGACCGGCAGGACCAGCGTCGGAAGATCGGCCGGGGTCCCGGCCAGGTGCACGGTCTGACCGCCCACCGCCTCCTCGCCCATGTAGTTGAACGTCCACGCCCACTTCGCCCCGACCACGGTGACCTCGTGGGCGTCCTGCGCCGCCACCGGCTCCAAGACGTTGTCCTGGGTGCGCACAGTGAAGAAGAAGAAGACCACGATCATCACGATCGGGGCGACCGTGTAGAGGATCTCGATCGGCAGGTTGTAGCGGGTCTGGATGGGCACCTCGTCGTCGCTGCGTCGCCGCCAGCGGAAGGAGGCGTAGAGAATCAGCCCCCACACCGCGACGCCGACGCCGATCGCCGCGATCCAGCCGCCGACCCACAGGTCGTAGATCATCGGGGCGCGGTCAGTGGCCTCCTCCGGCATGGCCAGCCGCCTGATCTGCTCCTGGTCGGCGCTCGAGCAGCCGCCGAGCAGCACCAGACCCGCTGCAGCGGCAACCCGCGCGCCGAACCTGCGTAGCCGCTGGGGGTGTGGCAGACCCACGAACGAGCCTCTCTGTCACGACGACGGTCAGGTGGAACATTACTACCGGGACCCCCGTGGTTGTCCCACCGGTAGGTTGCCTGGTTTGGTGAACGTCGTGGTGGATTACGTGGGGAACGGCGTGCCCGGCTCCGCAACGCCAGGCGACCAGCCGCAGTCGGGGCCGGGACGCAACGTCGGCTACTTCGACTCGGCGTCTGCCGAGCCGCTGCACCCTGCTGCTCGAGACAGCCTCCTGGCCGCCTTGGACAGTGGTTTCGCCGACCCGCTCGGCCTGCACCGGCCGGGGCGCAACGCCCGGCTGCTGCTCGACAACGCCCGAGAGGTGGTCGCGGCCTGCCTGAACGCGCGTCCCGACGAGGTCGTCTTCGCTACCTCGGGGGCCGCGGCGGTGCACGCGGGAGTCCTCGGCCTGCTCGCCGGACGCGCACGGATCAGCACCCGGCTGGTGCACTCCGCGGTCGAGCACTCCTCGGTGATCCAGGCCGGTGCCTGGTTCGCCCGCTCGTTCGCAGGGAGCACGGACGTGGTGCCGGTGGACGCCTGGGGCCGGGTCTCACCAGATGCCGTGGCTGCTGCGCTGCAGTCACCCGCCGGACTGCTCGCGGTGCAGTCGGCCAACGGCGAGGTGGGCACCATCCAGCCGATCCCCTCGGTCCTCGAGGTCTCCGGCGAAGTGCCGCTGTTCGTGGACTTCGCGGCAACCGCCGGGCGGCTGGAGCTGCCGCCCGGCTGGTCGGCCGCGGCCGCCGGGGCCCACCAGTGGGGAGGGCCGGCCGGCGTCGGGGTCCTCCTGGTGAGAAAGGGATCGCGATGGCGCCCACCCTTCCCGGCCGACGACCGGGCCGACCCGCGCACCTCCGGATTCGAGAACGTGCCGGCGATCCTGGCCGCGGCCGCAGGGCTCCAGGCGGCCGTCGCGGAGCGTGAGGAGCGCAACGCTCGTCAGCGCCGTCTCGTCGAGCGGATCCGGGACCGGGTGGCGGCAACCGTCCCGGACGTCGAGGTGTTCGGCGACCCGGTCGACCGGCTGCCGCACCTGCTCAGCTTCTCCTGTCTCTACGTCGACGGTGAGGCGCTGGTGGGTGAGCTCGACCGGCTCGGCTTCGCCGTGGCGAGCGGGTCGGCCTGCACCGCGAGCACGGTTACCCCGTCACACGTCCTGGAGGCGATGGGGGCGCTGACCCACGGCAACGTCCGGGTCTCCTTGACCCGGGACACGACGGTCGAGGAGGTCGACCGGTTCCTCGACGTGCTACCGGGCACGGTGGCGCGGCTACGGGAGAGGGCCGGGGTGCGATGAGCGAACGTCAGTCCGGAAGCCCGTTCGCGGCCGACCAGGAGGTCGACTGCAGGGGGATGCGGTGCCCGCTTCCGATCATCCGGTTGGCAAACCAGATCGGCGAGGTCCTCCTTGGTCAGTCGCTCGCCGTCGTCGCGGAGGACCCGGCTGCTCGTCCGGACGTCGCGGCGTGGTGCCGGATGCGCGGTCACGAGTACGTCGGCGAGGACACCGCTCCGGACGGAGTACCCAGGTACGTCGTGCGCCGCCTCGTCTAGACCGATCGCAGCGGCAGCGGCGCACGGAGCGTGATGCTGACACTGCGGTAGGTGTAGCCGAGCCGCTCGTTGAGCGCACGCATCCCGTCGTTGCCCCGCTGTGTCCAGGTCACGATCTCGGTGACGCCGTTGCCGGCGGCCCATGCCAGCTTCGCCCGCTTGAGCGCCTCGGCGATACCACGGCGGCGCCATCCTCGACGAACAGTGGTCAACCCGTCCTCGAAGCCCCCGTCGGCTGCTGCGCAGAGCCCGGAGAGCCCGATGACCTCGCCATCGGCTACGGCGAAGAACGACCCGGCGGGAACGCCCGCACCGTCACCGTCGAGCCAGTCATCGAGCGAGATGGTCACCGGCACGGACACCGCCATGTCCGCGTACGCCTCGACCGCGAGGGGGTAGGAGTCGCGCAGCAGGTGAGGCGCCTCGGAGAGGGTGACGAACGACACCGCAGCCGGCACCTCGGGCCGAGGTTCGCCGCCGATGACACGCACCTGCTCGACCTGGCGGTCGGTCTCCTCGAAGCCGTGCACTGCTGCGAAGGCGAGCGACCCCTCGTCCTCGCCGTCCACGTGGGTGGAAGCGGAGGTGAAGCCCAAAGAGTCCAGATGCGTGGCGAGCTCGCGCAGCAGGCCCGATCCGTTGCCTCGGCGCCGCGCATGCGGTAGCACCTGAGGCGACAAGAACCCCCGGCCCGGTGAGTCGGAGGGACCGGCGAAACCACAGCCGACGAGCGCGTCGCCCTCCTCGGCGAGCAGGCACAACCGGCGTGGGTCGCGATCTCGACGCTTCCTCTGCAGCTCCACCGTGGACGGGTCCCCAGGTGAGACCGCGTTCCAGGTGTCGACGTACGCCTGGAGGTCCGAGTCCGACTCGGCGACGCGGCTTCTCATCGACCCGCCCGCCGAACGCTCACCGGTCGAGGGACGTGCACACGCAGGCCCGGTTGCCCTCGGGGTCGGCCAGGACCACGAACGAAGGGGCATGCTGGTCATCGACGACCCGCCCACCAGCGGCGGCCACGGCCGCGATCCGCTCGTCGGCGGCGTCCTGCGGCACCCACACGTCGAGGTGGAAGCGCTGGCGCGGTGTCTCGTGTGCGTCGGTGGGCTGGAACCAGAGCAACGGGATCCGCCCACCGGGATCCGTGACGTCGTCGCCGTGTACCGAATCGGGTGTGCCGGTCAGCAAGGCAGCCCAGAAGGGCCCGACGGCGGCGAGGTCGGCGGTGTCCAGGGCGAGCTCGAGCTCCGTGACGGCCTTCGGGTCGGTGTCGATGCCCTGCTCTCGGGCGATCTCGCTGATGCGCCGGGCCAGATCCACGTCGCGACGGGTGAGCCGGGAGACATCGTGGCTGACCAGCTTCAGGTCGACGTAGGGGTATCTCAGGTTGACGTCCGGGTGGTGGCCCGCGGCCTCGGCCGCCTCGGTGACGGCGGTGAGGAACCTCAGTCCCGAGACGAAGCTGCCGGTGAGGAACCGCGCGTGCAACGCCTGGGCGAGCTTTCGCCAGTCGCTGATGCCGGCTTCGTCGATCTGGTCATGCGTGATCTCGGGCATCCGCTCAGTATGTCGGGTCTCGACTGAGTCCGGCTCCACAGGACAGGCGGCGGCCGAGGGCTAGGGCCGAGGGGTCCGCACGTGGGCGCCCACCTCGGCGGCAGCCGGCGCGCCGTACGTCTCGGCGAAGCGGTCGAGGAAGGTGGCCCGGTGCAGGGTGTACTCCTGGGTCCCCACCCGCTCGACGACGTAGACCGCGAGCAGGCAGCCGAGCTGTGCGGCGCGTTCCAGACCGAGGCCCCACGCCATCGCCGCCAGGAAGCCGGCCCGGAACGCATCTCCGACGCCGGTCGGCTCGACCTTCTCGATCTCGGGAACGGCCTGGACCACGATCGACTTCTCGTCGCGCCGATCCACGCGGACCCCCTCGGCGCCGAGGGTGACCACCCAGGTGCCCACCCGGGCGAGCACCTGTTCGGCTGACCAGCCGGTCTTCTGCTCGGTCAGCGCGGCCTCGTACTCGTTGGAGAACAAGATCGCGGCCCCGTCCACGAGGTCGCGGATCAGCTCGCCGTCGCCGAAGGCGAGCTGCTGGGAGGGGTCGGCCAGGAAGGCGTACCCGCGCTCGCGGCACTCCGCGGTGTGTCGCCGCATCGCCTCCGGGTCGTTGGGTCCGACGAGCACGTAGTCGATGTCGCCGACCCTTCGCCCGATCGGCGTCAGCTCGATGTCGCGCGCCTCGCTCATGGCGCCGGCGTAGAAGGAGGCGAACTGGGCCATCGTGGAGTCCGTGGTGCACACGAACCGAGCGGTGTGCCGGGTCGGCGAGACATGCACCGACCCGCAGTCCACGTTGTGCCGCTCCAGCCACGAGCGGTAGTCGACGAAGTCCTCGCCCACCGCTCCGACCAGGACCGGTCGCAGGCCCAGGCAGCCGAGACCGAAGGCGATGTTCGCGGCGCAGCCACCCCGTCGCACCTCCAGGTCGTCAACCAGGAAGGACACCGACAGCTTGTCGAGCTGGTCGACCACCAACGAGTCGGAGAACCTGCCACCGAACGACATCAGATGGTCGGTGGCGATGGATCCGGTCACGAGCAGCGACACGACAGCGAAGACTACCGGCCGCTGCCTCCGCCGGGCTTCGCTGCCGCTCCGGGCGCGAAGAAGCCCCCACCGCTCCCGGCGGGGGGCTTCTCCCCTGTTGCTCGGTGTGCCGGCCGGTCAGCGCAGTCGCACGACGCTTCCCGGAACCCCGAAGAACGGGATGGTCACCGTGGCGGCGAACACCGCGCCCCGCCTGCTCACCCCGACACCGCCGGGCAGAGCCAGCTCAGAGTTGCCGAGCTCGGTGCGGACACCGCGCTTGAGCCGGACCACGCTCCCCTTGTACGGGGCCGGAACCTCCTCTGCGAGAGAGCCCATCCGCTCCGGGCCGCCGAAGATCGAGGTCCAACCGGTGTCCGAGAGCTGGGTGACGTACAGGCTGCCGTCGCGGCCGGCTTCGAGGTCCACGATCGAGGTGAACCTGTCGGCGAACCGCTGGCAGGGACCGCGGTGCGGCCGCTCGGGGTCGCACACGGCGTTGCGCGTACCCGGCTTGATCCGCCAGATCTGCGACATCCTCACGAACGGGTCCGGGGTCTCGGCAGCAGTGGTCCGCAGCGGCTCGGGGCCGAACGGCACGTTCGGAGCTCCGCGGAGCTCACCGACGTACCAGTAGCCGTCGGCACCGACGGTGACAGAGGTCGGCACGGCTTCGCTGGCCACCAGCGGCGCGCGCCGGGCGCGGGCCGGCAGCGGACCCTCGGCCTCGACCGAGCGGGGCATGATCCGGGCGACGGTGACGATGTTCCCGTTCGGCTTGACCTTGAGCAGGTCGTTGTTCGCGGCGTCGGCGACCAGTGCGCCACCGTTGTCCAGCGCGGCGACGCCGTGCGGGTTGCTCTCGGCGTCGAAGCCCTCGTGGTCGTACGGGTCCGGGTCGCCGTACTGGTAGTCCTGGATGTTTTCGCCGAACGGCTGCAGGCCGTCGCCGGCCGAGTACTTGTAGAGCGTCCCGTAGCCGGTGAGCCCCCGCGCGTTCGTGGGCTCGTCTCCCCCGCCGGTGAGGACGAACATCTCACCGTGCCTGTTGATCGAGAGCGCGGGCGCGGACTCGAAGGACGACGGCACCGTGTCCACCTCACGCAGCTCGCCCGCGTTCGGGCCGCTGCGCTTGACCTTGCTCACCGAGCCGTCGGCCTGGGTGACGAAGAGTCCCCCGTGAGGCCCGACCGCGACACCGCGCGGACCGATCAGGTCGCCGGCCACCTCCTCGACCGGCGCTCCTACTGCGGCCGGCGCCGTCGTCGCGACAACTGCACTCGTTGCCGCGAACGCGATAGCCGATCGCACCTTGAATCGCTTCGTCATCTCGCGATCCACCCCTCCTGTGGTTGGACGAAGTGCCAGGCCCTCCGCCTGGCACACCCGGGAAAGGAAACCAGCGCGCGATCTGCGCGGGCAATGGTCGGATCGAGCCAGCCGGGCCAGGGCCGCGACCAGGAAAGATGGCGCAAAGGAACTACGTGTCGCTGCCGGCCTGGTCTGCGCGGTCCCGGCGGGGACAGCAGAAAGCGCCCCCGCCGTGTCGTGGCGGGGGCGCTTTCCTGGGAGGTCTTCGCGGGTGCCCTAGTGGAAGGAGTCCCCGCAGGCGCAGGATCCGCCTGCGTTCGGGTTGTCGATGGTGAAGCCCTGCTTCTCGATGGTGTCGACGAAGTCGATCACCGCGCCGTTCAGGTATGGCGAGCTCATCCGGTCCACGACCACGGCGACGCCGTTGAAGTCGGTGACCGCGTCTCCGTCGAGGGTGCGCTCGTCGAAGAACAGCTGGTAGCGCAGACCCGAGCAGCCGCCGGGCTGGACTGCGATGCGCAGCTGGAGGTCGTCTCGGCCTTCCTGCTCCAGCAGGCTCTTGACCTTGGCGGCGGCGACGTCGGAGAGATTGATGCCGTCGGTGCGGATCGGCGAGGTGGTTTCGACCTGCTCGGTCATGCGGGTGCTCCCAACCGGGTGGCGGATGGACTCTGCTCTGGAGTCAATGGTCGCACATCTCGGGCTATTCCCAAGACCGGCATCCCCCGTCTCGAGGTCAGCGCGACCAGGTCCGGGCGGTTCGCTCGGCCAAAGCAGCCAGGCTGCCGGCCGGGTCGGCGAACGAGGCATCCTCGCCGACGAGGTCGACCACGGAGTACGCCGACTCGATGCCCACGGCGCGCATCTCGCGCGAGCCGATCAGCACCTGGCCGTCCAGGGCGATGCACGGCTGCAGTGCGGCGGCGGCGACCCTGGCCACACCGTGAGGCACCTTCCCCGAGCGCGAGGAGAAGTCGAGGGCGCCTTCCCCGGTGACCAGCAGGTCCGCCCGCCTGGCCCGACCTGGCAGCCCGATGATCTCGGTCACCAGCTCGATCCCCGCTTGCCGCCGAGCACCCAGCAAGAACAGCGCGAAGCCCATCCCACCCGCCGCGCCGGCCCCCTGCGAGCGGGCGAGCCCGCTGTCGGTGTGTCCGGCCAGCGTGGCGAGCATGGCGCGGCCCGCTCCGGTGCCGCGTGCGGCGGGGCGCACTTACAGATCCTCCAGGTGGATCCCGTGCACGCCCTCCCACGTGGAGAAGTTCAGGAACCAGAGCGCGAAGCCGTACGGGAGATCGTCAGCGTCCACCGCGACGTGGCCGAACACCGCCGGCTGAGCGCCGAAGAGCGTGGCGTGCAGCTGCTCCTCGGTGAGGTGGCAGGAGTCCGCGGCGCGTTCGAACTCGGCGAGCTCGTGCA
>CADCUJ010000022.1 GCA_902805855.1 uncultured Nocardioidaceae bacterium | reverse complement strand
CAGCGACAGGCACCCCTCCTCGGCGTCGTCGAGCTTGCGGTCACGGCCGACCGGCAAGGCGATGACCGGGTTGCAGACCACGCCCTGATGACCTCGGTGCTCGTCGTCGGGGCAGTCGAAGACGAAGATGGAACGGTCCACCCCGATCTGACAGGCAGCCAGCCCGACACCGTCCGCGGCGTACATCGTGGCGACCATGTCCGCGGCGAGCCTGCGCAGCTCGTCGTCGAAGCTGGTGACCGGTTCCTGCATGCGGTGCATCACCGGGTTCCCCCACCGCACAATGGGCCGCACGTCTCCGCCCGAGGGCAGCAGGCCCGGGTCCGGGACAGCCCCGGAGGTCGGCTCGGACATGGCCGACATCCTAGGCCGCACGGTCGGCGGCGAACGACGCGGCGAGCCGCGAGAAGCCCTCCTCGAGTGGGATCCGAGGCGTCCAGCGCAGGGCGACGCGGGTGTGGCGCTGGTCGAACCAGTGCGCGGTGGTGAGCTGCTCGACGAGGAACCTGGTCACCGGGGGTGTGTCGCGCCGGTCGGTCACCCGCCAGAGGCCCTCGAGCAGCGTCCCGGCTGCCGTCGCAAGAGGAACGGGCACGCGGCCACGGGGAGCCGGGACCTGTGCGGCTGCACAGATCCTGGCGAGGATCTCGGCGACCGGCCGCGGTTCACCGTTCGACACCACCAGCGCCTCGCCGTGCACGCCCGGAAGGACGTCCAGCGCTGCGACCAGCGCGTCCACGGCGTTCTCGACGTACGTCGAGTCGATCAACGCGGCCCCGGATCCCACGAGCGGCAGCCTTCCTGCCCGCGCGCGGGACACGATCCGCTCGACGAGCTGGGTGTCGCCCGGGCCCCACACCAGATGCGGGCGGATGCACAACACGGCCATCTCCGGTGAGTCGGCGGCGAGGGCGTGCTGTTCTGCGAACGCCTTGGACCGGGCGTAGTGACCTCGCGCGCGCCGGGGATCGGCGGGCGCCGCACCGGCTGCCACCAGCGGCTGCCCGCCGTGGGCGACGGCGGGGGAGGACACGTGCACCAACCGACCGACGTCGTTCGCGCGGCACGCCCGAACGACGCTCCGCGTCCCCTCGATGTTGGCGTGCACGTACTCCTGCCATGGCCCGACGACGTCGACCTTCGCCGCCAGATGCAGCACGGCGTCCTGACCGGCTGCGGCTCGTCGTACTGCATCTTGGTCGGCCACGTCGGCGAGCACCTCGGCGCAGGGGAGGCCGGATGGCCGACGTTGCAGCACGGTCACGTCGTCGCCGCGCGAGAGCAGGGAGCGGGCGGTCTCCCGGCCCAGCATTCCCGAAGCCCCGGTGAGCAGCACCCGCATGCTCGGCCTCAGCCGCCGTCTCCGGCCAGCACCTTGGTCGCCCAGTCCGCGACCTTGCGCCGGTCCACCTTCGACGCGTGCCGCACGTCCACCGGCAGGGTGTGCCTTACGAGCACGGCGGCCACCTCGACCGCCGCCGCGCCTCGGACGGCATCGGCCAGCGATGGTGGCGCCACCGGCGAGGACCAGCGCCTCGATGATCCTCGGGCGGGCACCACGACGAGCACGACCTGCTGGGCACCGGCCGGGCCGATCCCGACCGCCGAGGCCGCGGCGACTGCCGGCAGGGTCTCGACGCGCTGCTCGATACCGACCGGGGTCAGCACGCCTCGGGCCGTGCGGATGACATGCGGCAGCCGGCCCTCGATCCAGAGCCGGCCCTGCCGGTCGAGATGTCCCACGTCACCGGTGCGATGCCAGCCCTCGTCGCGGGAGCTCGACCGCTCGGTGCCCCACAGTGCGTCGTAGTGGTCCTTGACGTGGTCCGCGCGCACACACACCTCTCCGGTGACCTCCGGTTCCGTGGCCGGCGCACCGTCGGCGTCTCCGGAGGCGGACAGGGCACCGAGGGCGACGTCGACACCCGGCAGCGGCCTGCCGACGCAGACCCCGTTGCCGGAGCCCGCCTCCTCGATCGCCGGAAGCGAGATGTCGGTGACCGGCAGCGCCTCGGTCATCCCGTACGGCGTGCGGAGGTCAGCGGTGGGCAGGAGCCGCTGCGCCGACCGCAGCAGAGCTGCCGGGACCGGGGCGCCGGCCGACATCACCAGCCGGATCCGGCGCAGCGCCTCACGCTGGCCGGGGGCCAGGTCGGACGCGGTCCGGAGCACGTTGCGCAGCGCGGCCGGCGAGGCGAACACGACGGTCGCCTCGATCGCGGCGACGGCCTCGGCAAGGGTGACGGCGGTGAGCGTACCGGGGGCGGTGACGTCCATGTCGGGGACGGCAGAACCTATCCCGAGCGCAGGGCCGAGTAGCGCGAACGGGGCGAAGGCGGCGACGATCCGGTCGTGCTCGGTCAGCGCGTACGTCGACCTGACCAGCTCCAGCTGAGCCTGCACCTGACGATGCCGGTAGACGACGCCCTTGGCCGGACCCGTGGCGCCGGAGGTGAACACCACAGCGCACTCGTCCTCCATGGCTGCGCGAGGTGGCAGTGGTGCACCGCGTCCGGTCCTGGCAAGGCCGGCGAGGGTGAGCGGGGCACCGAGTGCTCGGCGTACGACCGGCGGAGCGGACCCGGTCGTGATCCGAGTGCCGGGCAGGCGCATCACCCGGGCGGCGGCGAGTCCCTGCACGGTGCCGATGACGTGGTCGACCTGTGCTCCCCGCAGGGCGCGTCCCATCCCGCGCACTCCGAGGCCCTTGTCGGCCACGACGATGACTCCTCCGGCGCGCCAGACGGCGTACACCGCTGCGGTCAGGTCCGCCGACGGGGGGATCAGCAGGGCCACCCGGTCTCCCGGACGGACGGGGCCGGCGGCCAGCCCGGCGGCGATCTCCTCGACTCGGCGGGCCAGCAGGCCCCAGGACACGGTGACCCGGCCGACGTCCACGACAGCCGGAGACGCGTCGCCGGCCCGGGCAGCGAGCCGCTCGCCCACCGATGACCGGGGTCGCGCCGTGACCGGCTCGGCCGGCTTCGCTCGGTCCTCCGATAACAGGTCGCGCACCCAGGTGACGGCGGCGTCGGCGTAGTCGGGGGCGTCCTCGGTCACCAGGTGCGAGGCGTGCTCGTAGCGGTGCAGGTCGGTGCGCGGGAAGCGCTGTCGCAGGTCGTCGAGGTAGGGCTGGCCGAACACCGGGTCTCGGGGTCCCCACAACAGCAGGGCAGGTACGTCGAGCTTGCGGGTGGTCTCCGCGATGCGTTCCAGCGGCTCGTACGTGGGATGGCCGGGGTGGAAGGGGATGTCTGCGACGAAGTCCGCGACCGCCCGCCGTCGTTCGGCTGTGGCGTACGGCGCCGCGAAGGCCGCTCGGACATCGGCCGGCAGGGGCGGCCGCGAGAGTGCAGTCGTCGCCCGCACGAAGGTCGGGGTGAGCCGGCACACCACGTCGCGGACACCGGGGACGTGCGCGAGCCGGATCAGGGCCGGGCCTGCCACCCCCGCCGGGAGGTGCACCGCGGTGTTGGTGAGCACGACGCCGCGGATCTGCGCGTGGTGGTCACCGGCCCACCCCAGCGAGACCGGGCCCCCCCAGTCGTGCGCGACGACGACCACGAGACCGTGGACCCCTAGGGCGTCGGTGAGGCCCCGGAGGTCGTGGACCCGCTGGGTCAGGGTCCGGGGACCGGGGAGCCGCTCGGAGTACCCCATGCCGAGCTGGTCGGGAGCGATGACCCGCCACGACGAGGGTGCGGCCGCCAGCAGCCCGCGCCACAGGTAGGACCACGTCGGGTTGCCGTGCACGCACAGCAGCGTCAGCTCCGGGTCGCGGACCCCGGTGTCCAGGGCGTGCCAGGTGCGCTCGATCCCGTCCGCGTCGACGGCCCGGACCAGCCGGGACCATCGGCTGTCGAGGCCGGGAAGGTCAGCGGGCGGGAGTCGGGCCGCTTCGGTCACCAGGCGATCTCGGTGCAGGACGCATTCAGGCCCGAGCCGATGCCCATCAGCAGCACCCGGTCACCGAGCTGCAGGTCCTGCTTCTCCTTCGCGAGGGTGAACGGGACCGAAGCGGGACCGATGTTGCCGTAGGTGGGGAAGGTCAGGGGCACCTTGGACTTGTCCACCCCGAGGGCCTCGCAGACGGCACCGGTGTGGACCTGGGAGACCTGGTGGATGATGTAGCGGTCCATCCCGCTCGCCCAGTCGAACTCGCCGGCCGCCTCCACCCAGAGGGCTCGCGAGAGGGTGATCCCGGCTGCCAGCAGTCCTCGCGCGTCGGTCCGCATCATGTCCAGGTCGCCCACGCACAGCTGGTGGTGCTCGGTCCCCGCGCGGCTGGCGCCGCCCAGCAGCCGGTGCCCCTCGGGGTGCCGGTCCGCCGGGCCGAGAACCATCGCGACCGCCCCGGAGCCGAGGGTCAGCGTCGCGAACTCGTCCATCAGCGTGGCGACGGTGGTCTCCGGTCCGACGAGCCGCGCCAACGTGGCCTCCTGCACCGCTCGGGCGTCCTCGCCGTTGACGATCAGCGCGTACTCGACCTGCCCGGACTCGATCATCGCGGCCGCGATCTGCATACCGTTCACGAACCCGAGGCAGGCGTTGGACACGTCGAAGTTCTGGCAGTGGTCGGCCAGCCCGAGGGCATGGTGCACCGCGACCGCCGTGGAGGGCTCGAGGTGGGCTCGGCTCACCGAGGTGTTGACCATCAAGCCGATGTCCGCGCTGTCGATGCCGGACTCGGCGATGGCCTTGGCGCCGGCCATCGCGGCGCCTTCGACATGGGTCACTCCGTCGTCCCACCAGCGCCGTTCCCGGATGCCGACGAGTCCGTCGAGCATGCCGGGCCGGAGGCCGAGGCGCTCGTAGGTGCCGTGCAGCTGCTCGTCGAACTGCGCCGACGTGACGATCCGGGGGGCATCCTCAGCCTCGACCGACAAGACGCTGGTGTTGGACAGGTGGAAGGTCCTGTTGCCGAGCATGATTTCCCTCTCTGCTGTAACGGCGGGGTACTTTCATGCGTTGCTTTCTCCGCGCCAACGGCGATTCTCCCATGACCCCCAAGGCACAGCCTCTGGAACCGTTGAGATGGGGCCCGTGCCGGTTGAGATGGGGCCCGTGCCGGTTGAGATGGGGCCCGTGCCGGTTGAGATGGGGCTCGGGGCGTCGAGGCCGCGATCGGGGGTAGATGGGGGCGGTGAAGATCTATGCCGACTCCGAGGGACGCCGTCTCGGCCAGCAGCTCGGCGATGTCCTGCTGCTGGTCTGGGTCTACCTGTGCGTACAGCTCGCCTTCATCGTCCGAGACGCGACCCTGACCCTCGCCGAACCCGGCCGGGAGATCTCAGCGGCCGGCGGTGGGCTGGCGGACCGGCTGCGTGAAGCGGGTACGACGGTGGGCGACCTGCCACTGGTAGGGGACGAGGCGAGAGTCCCCTTCGACGGGGCAGGCGACGCCGCGGACCAGATCGCCGGAGCCGGAGCGGCACAGGTCGAGGCAGTGGGTGACCTGGCGTTCTGGCTGGCGATCGCAGTGGGAGCGATCCCGATCGTGATCGCCCTGGCCAGCTACCTCCCGCGGCGGTGGCGCTTCATCCAACAGGCGACAGCGGGGCAGCGGTTCATCGACTCCTCCGAGGACCTCGACCTGTTCGCCCTGCGTGCGTTGGCCCGCCAACCGATGCACCTGCTGGCGAAGGTGAGTGATGATCCAGCCGGAGCCTGGCGCCGCGGCGACGCCGAGGTGATCGACGCCCTCGCCGAGATCGAGCTGAAGGCTGCCGGCCTCAGCCGTCCAGGCTGACGTCCCCTCCGGCGCTCCCGTCGCGGTTCGCGGCGGTGTGCCTCGTGGGTTTCGAGACGGTAACGGGCGGCTACCCTGACTGGCATGAACGCAACCGCGAACCTGGTCCTCAACAACGGCGTGGAGATCCCGCAGCTCGGCTACGGCGTCTTCCAGGTACCTCCGGACGAGACCAAGCTGGCCGTGCAGACGGCTCTGGACGTCGGCTACCGCCACATCGACACCGCCGCGGCGTACGAGAACGAGACGCAGGTCGGCGAGGCGGTCCGTGAGTCGGACCTGGACCGGGACGCGGTGTTCGTGACCACCAAGCTGGCCAACCCCGAGCACGGCTACGACAGCACCCTGCGCGCTTTCGACGCGAGCATGCAGCGGCTCGGTCTGGACGTGCTGGACCTGTACCTCATCCACTGGCCGATCCCAACGCGCAACCTGTACGTCGACACGTGGCGAGCCATGGAGAAGCTGTACCTCGACGGGCGGATCAGGGCGATCGGCGTGTCGAACTTCCAGCCGGACCACCTTCGTCGGCTGTCCGACGAGTGCGAGGTCGTCCCGGTGCTGAACCAGGTCGAGCTGCACCCGTACCTGCAGCAGCAGAAGGTTCGGCGCACCAACGAGGAGCTCGGTGTGCTCACCGAGGCGTGGAGCCCGATCGCGAAGGGGGGCGCGCTGCTGCAGGACGAGGCGGTGACGAGCCTGGCCGACAAGCACGGGCGCACCCCGGCACAGGTCGTCCTGCGCTGGCACGTCCAGCTCGGACACGTCGTGATCCCCAAGTCGGTGACGGCTTCCCGGATCGAGGAGAACGCAGACATCTTCGGCTTCGAGCTCGACGACGACGACATGAGCGCGATCGAGAAGCTCGAGCGTGGCGAGCGGATCGGCCCCGACCCCGACAGCTTCCCGGGCGACTAGCACGAGCTGTCGTCGAGAGACCCGCAGCCGGCCATCGCGCGTTCACCGGTTCGTCTCCCACCACGGGCAGACTCGGCGTCATGAGAGTGGCACTCGGTGTGCTGGCGGCCCTGGTCGGATACTTCGTCTGGGTCTCCTCCTTCTCCCACCTCACCGGCGACGTCCTCGCATTGATCACCTTCTGAGGCTGGTCGCTCCCGGCACCGTAGGATCGGGCGGGTGGCCAGGCCCAAGGAACGCACGAAGCTGATCATCGACGTGCTCGAGGACGCTTTCGACGAGCTGATGCAGGCGAACCCGCAGGCCTTCCGGGTGAAGTACCGCAAGATGGCGATGGACCCGTTCGCGTTCTACCGGGGCACCGCCTGCCTGTTCTACGCCGACATCGCCAAGATGCGTGACCCGTGGGCGGATGAGCGCACCGACCACATCTGGATCCACGGAGACCTGCACGCCGAGAACTTCGGCACCTACATGAACTCAGCCGGTCGTCTGGTCTTCGACGTCAACGACTTCGACGAGGCTTACGTCGGTCACTTCTCGTGGGACCTGCGCCGGTTCTCTGCGAGCCTGGCGCTGATGGGCTGGCAGAAGGCGCTTCCGGAAGACGATATTCGGGCACTGATCGCCCGTTACGTCCGCGCCTATCTCAGCCAGGTCAACCACTACCTGAAGTCCGACACCGAGGACGACGACTTCGCGCTGCACCTGGACAACACCTCCGGTCCGGTGCTCGACGTGCTGGTGGCAGCGCGTGGGCTCACCCGCTACCGGATGCTCGACAAGATGACCCGGATCGAGGACAACGTCCGGACGTTCTCCGAGGACTCGACGGTACGGCGCCTGGGCAGGTCGGAGCGCGAGAAGGTACTGCGGTCGTTCCGCCAGTACCTGGACACGATCCCCAACGCGAAGCGGTTCGACCGCTCGTTGTTCTACGACGTGCGCGACGTGGTGGGCAAGAGCGGCTTCGGCATCGGCAGTGCCGGGCTCCCGGCGTACAGCTTCCTGGTGGAGGGGTACTCACAGTCTCTCGACAACGACGTGGTGCTCTCCATGAAGCAGGCGAACATCCCTGCGGTGAGCAGGTTCGTCGACACCGAGCAGGTGGAGCGGTACTTCGAGCACGAGGGGCACCGCACGGTCGTCAGCCAGCGAGCCCTGCAGGTGCACACCGACCCGCTGCTCGGGTACACCGATCTGGACGGTGTCGGCTTCGTCGTCTCCGAGGTCTCGCCCTACGAGGCGGACCTGGACTGGTCGGACATCAACGAGCCGGCCGACATGGCCAAGGTGGTCGAGCTGCTCGGACGCGCGACCGCAAAGGTGCACTGCGCGTCGGACGAGGACAGCGAGCAGGACCTGGTGGACTTCCAGGTCGAGGCGGCGATCGCGGAGGCACTGCAGGGGCGCCGACGCGAGTTCACCGCCGACCTGGTCGACTTTGGGATCGACTACGCGTCGACGACCCGCCAGGACCACGGACTGTTCGTAGAGGCGTTCCGCCAGGGACGCATCGGGGGAGTGGCGGCCACCTGAGCCCGCGGGCTACCTGAGCCGGCGGGCACCGTCGCCCGGGTTCGCCGGCAGCAGACCTGGCTCCTCCCACCCACGACTTCGGTAGGCCTGCACGATCGCCTCACCGACGGTGTCGAGCCGGTCGCCGGGCACCAGGGCGATCGCCGACCCGCCGAAGCCGCCTCCGGTCATCCGGGCGCCCAGCGCGCCCTCCTCGGTCGCGGTGTCCACGGCGAGGTCGAGCTCCGGACAGGACACCTCGAAGTCGTCGCGCAGCGAGGCGTGAGACGAGGTGAATACCTGACCCAGGCTCTCGTACTCCGAGCGGCGCAACAGATCGACGGCGGCCTCGACCCGCGCCATCTCGGTGAACACGTGCCGGGCGCGCCGTCGGATGCGCGTGTCGGACAGGGACTCGAGCGCCGCGGAGGTGTCGTCGACCTCACGCAGCGTGTCGACACCGAGCGAACGAGCGGCCTCTTCGCAGTCGTTGCGGCGGGACTCGTAGCCCCCGTCGCTGTGCGAGTGCTGCGCCCGGGTGTCGATCACCAGCAGCTCGAGCCCGTGTGCGGACGGGTCCCACGGCACCTGCTCCGTCGACCAGTCACGGCAGTCGAGCAGCAAGGCATGCTCGCGCTCGGCGAGCAGCGCGATCGTCTGGTCCATGCCGCCGGTCGGTGCTCCAGCGACCTCTCGTTCGGCCCGCATGCAGGCGGAGACCAGCCGTCGCCGCAGGTCATGGTCCAGCTCGAGTCCGATGAGCGCGCACAACCCGACCGCGACGGAGCACTCCAGCGCCGCAGAGCTGGACAGCCCGGCACCGACCGGCACCCGGCTGTCGACGACGATGTCGAGGCCGGGAATGTCCAGCCCGTCCTCCTGCAACGCCCAGGCGACCCCGGCTACGTACGCCGCCCACCCCTCTGCGTGCCCTGGTCCGAGGGCGCCAAGCCTGCCCTGCCAGGGTTCCTCCTCCTGCAGGCTGGTCAGGTTCACCCGGTCGTCGTCGCGTGGGGCGAGCGCAGCGTAGGTCGCGTGCGGAAGCGCCATCGGCAGACACTTGCCGTCGTTGTAGTCGAGGTGCTCCCCGATGAGGTTCACCCTGCCCGGCGCGACGAAGCAGCCAACCGGTTCCCGCCCGACCGTGTCGTGGAAGCGGCTGACCAGCGAGTCGGCGATCTCGTCCGGGACACCGGCAGACACCTGTGCAGAAGGCATGCCGCCCAGGGTAGTGACCCGATGAGAGCGTGTTCGCCCCGGACCCGCGGCAATCCTGGCGCCGCCGACGCACGAACCCACAGAGCGCTGACCGACAGGAGAGGCGATGACGCTGACCGACCGACCCGCGAACCGGCCGACGACGCTGACTGCGCCGTCGGAGGGTGCCGCAGGCCGTCTGGTGGAGCTGGTGTCGCCGTTCTTCGTCGGCTCCCCACCGATCCGGATCCGCGCCTGGGACGGCAGTACGGCGGGTGCTGCCGACGCACCCACCGTCGTGGTGCGGGATCCGATGGCTCTGCGGAGACTGGTGCTGCACCCAGGTGAGCTGGGACTCGCGCAGGCCTACGTCACCGGCGAGCTCGACATCGAGGGTGACCTGCTCGATGCGCTGCCCACCATCTGTCGGGCAACGCGTGAGCACGGTGCGTCGGCCACGCTGGGCTACGCGACACTCGCCGGAGCCGCGCGGACGGCGCACCGCCTGGGTCTGCTGGGGCAGCTGTGGGGTAGGCCACCGCGGCCGCCTGCGTCCCAGGCCAGGTTGCGCGGTCGGCTGCACAGTGCGCGCCGCGATCAGGACGCGATCGCCCACCACTACGACCTCTCGAACGACTTCTACGCGCTCATCCTCGACCAGCACATGGCCTACTCCTGCGCGTACTTCACCAGCGCCGACCCGGACTACACGCTCGAGGACGCGCAGCGCGACAAGCTCGACCTGGTCTGCCGAAAGCTGGGGCTGCAGCGGGGCGGCCGACACCTCGACATCGGCTGCGGGTGGGGTTCGTTGTGCCTGCACGCTGCCGAGCACTACGGGGTCGACGTCGTCGCGGTCACCCTGTCCGCCGAGCAGCGCGACTTCGTGCGGGCCCGGGTGCACGAGCGCGGGCTGCGGGAGCAGGTCGACGTACGCCTGCAGGACTACCGCGACGTCGAGGACGGGCCGTTCCACACCGTGTCGTCGATCGAGATGGGCGAGCACGTGGGCGCAGCGAACTACCCGACCTTCACCGAACAGATCCACCGTCAGCTGCGACCCGGCGGCCGAGTGCTGATCCAGCAGATGTCACGCGCAACGAGACCCGGCGGCGGCCCGTTCATCGAGTCCTTCATCGCGCCGGACATGCACATGCGTCCGGTCGGGGAGACGGTCGCGCTGATGGAGCAATCAGGGCTGGAGGTGCGTGACGTGCATGCGATGCGAGAGCACTACGTGTCGACGATCCGCGCCTGGTACGCGACCTTCGAGGCGAACCAGGACAAGGTCGTGGCGCTGGTCGGTGAGGAGGTTGCCCGGGTGTGGCGGCTGTACCTCGTCGGTGCAGCCCTGGCGTTCGAGGAGGGCCGGATGGGAGTCGACCAGATCCTGGCCGTCAAGCCCGCCACCGACGGTCGCAGCCTGATGCCATCGGTGCGCACCGCTTGATGGACTCCTTCGACTGGTCGGCTTTCGCCGGCCTCCTGCCGCTCACCGTCGCGGCGGTCCTGGCCCTGCTCGGGGTCACCTACGCCGTGGCGGCGCGGATGGGCAAGCACGCCGTGGTGGACGTGGTCTGGGGGCTCGGCTTCGTCACGATCGCGCTGGTCTCCTACGCCGTCTCCCGTGGCCTCGACGTCGGGCACCCCGCCCGGAGTCTGCTGGTGGCCGCGCTGACAGCGGGGTGGGGACTCCGGCTCGCCCTGCACATCTGGCGACGCTCGCGTGGGCACGGCGAGGACCCTCGGTACGCGGAGCTGCTGTCCCGAGCGAAAGGCAACCGGCGGCTGTACGCGCTCACCCGCATCTACCTCACCCAGGGCGTGGTGATGTGGTTCGTCTCGCTGCCGATCCAGGTGGCCGCGTTCCAGAACCGCCCCCTCGGCCCGCTCGCCTGGACCGGTGCCGCCGTGTGGCTGGTCGGGATGGCCTTCGAGACCGTCGGCGACGCCCAGCTGCAGCGGTTCCGCGACGATCCGGCGAACCAGGGTCAGGTGCTCGACCGGGGCCTGTGGCGCTACACCAGGCACCCCAACTACTTCGGCGACGCGTGCGTGTGGTGGGGGCTCTCGCTCATCGCCTTCGATGCGTGGCCGGGGATCCTCACGGTCCTCTCACCGGTCGCGATGACCTGGCTGCTCGCGAAGGGCACCGGCAAGCCGTTGCTGGAGAAGGAGATGTCGAGTCGACGTCCCGGATACGAGGACTACGTCCACCGCACCAGTGGGTTCCTCCCACTGCCACCGAGAAGGAGAACCGCATGAAGACCCTGGCGACCGGATCCACCGCTCCCGACTTCGAGCTGCCCGACCAGCACGGGTCGCCCACCCGGCTCAGCCGACTGCTGGAGAACGGGCCGGTCACCCTGTTCTTCTACCCGGCCGCGATGACCGGGGGGTGCACGAAGCAGGGCCAGCACTTCCGGGACCTCAAGGACGATTTCGAGTCGGCCGGCGCGCAGCGGGTGGGGATCAGCACCGACCCGGTCGCCAAGCAGCTTGAGTTCGCCGAGCAGAACTCCTTCGACTTCCCGCTGCTCTCCGACGAGTCCGGGGAGGTCGCGGTCTCCTATGGCGTGCGTCGCAAGTTCATCACACCGGTGAAGCGCGCGACCTTCGTGATCGGCACCGACCAGATGGTCAAGGACGTGATCACCAGCGAGACGGACATGGACGTCCACGCCGACCAGGCGCTGGCTGTGCTCGCCCGGTAGCCCGCAGTAGACTCTGCGTCTCGTGCGCTTCCTCGACGAGACCCCGCCGCCGTTCGAGCTGACCTACGACGACGTCTTCATGGTCCCTCGGCGTTCTGACGTCGTGTCACGACACGACGTCGACCTCGCCACGAGCGACGGCACCGGTGCCACGGTCCCGCTGGTCGTCTCGAACATGACCGCGATCGCGGGGCGCCGGATGGCGGAGACCGTTGCGAGGCGGGGCGGACTCGCGGTGATCCCGCAGGACATCCCGTTGACGGTCGTCGAGGAGGTGGTGGCGTGGGTCAAGGCGCGGCACCTGGTCTTCGACACCCCCATCGTGCTCGATCCAGCGCAGACCGTCAGCGAGGCGCTCGGCCTGCTGCCGAAGCGAGCACATCGGGCGGCCTTCGTGGTCGACGACGGGCGACCGGTCGGCGTGGTGACCGAGGAGGACTGTCTCGGCGTGGACCGGTTCACCCAGGTGCGACACGTGATGAGCACCCGCATGGTGACCCTCCCGGACACAGTCGCGCCTCGGGCGGCGTTCGAGCGGCTCGACGAGGCCCGACGCAGGGTCGCCCCCGTCGTCGACGCCGAGGGCAGGCTGCGCGGCGTGATCACCCGCACCGGGGCGTTGCGGTCGACGCTCTACCGTCCCGCGGTGGACGGCACCGACCGACTGTGCGTCGCGGCCGCGGTCGGGGTCAGTGGCGATGTCGCCGAGAAGGCCGAGGCCCTGTTGGCGACTGGGGTGGACACCCTGGTCGTGGACACCGCGCACGGTCACCAGGACCGGATGCTCGAGGCGCTGGCCACGGTGCGCAAGCTCGGCCCGGCCGTGCCGGTAGCCGCGGGGAACGTCGTCTCCGCCGAGGGGGTCCGCGACCTGGTGGACGCCGGGGCCGACATCGTCAAGGTCGGGGTGGGGCCGGGGGCGATGTGCACCACCCGGATGATGACCGGCGTCGGACGCCCGCAGCTCTCCGCTGTCATCGAGTGCGCGAGCGCCGCGCGGCAACTCGGCAAGCACGTGTGGGCCGACGGTGGCGTACGTCACCCGCGCGACGTCGCACTCGCCCTGGCCGCGGGGGCATCGGCGGTGATGGTGGGCTCATGGTTCGCGGGCACCTACGAGTCGCCCGGCGACCTGCAGCACGACGCCTCGGGACGTGCTTACAAGGAGAGCTTCGGAATGGCCTCGGCACGAGCGGTGGCTGGCCGGACGAGATCGGAGAGCACCTTCGACCGCGCCCGCAAGGGTCTGTACGAGGAGGGGATCTCCTCCAGCAAGATGTACCTCGACCCGCAGCGTCCCGGAGTCGAGGACCTGATCGACCAGGTCTGTGCGGGAGTGCGCTCGGCATGCACCTACGCCGGGGCACGGTCCCTCGAGGAACTTCGGGAGCGCGCCGTCCTCGGAGTGCAGTCTGCAGCCGGCTTCCACGAGGGACGCGCCCTTCCCGGCGGGTGGTAGTCGCCGCTAGCCGGACTCGGCGACCGACAGCAGCCGATGGGTCATTCCGCGGCTCGACGCGTTCGCCTGGCAGGTCAGCTGTTCCGGGAGGGCCCGGCCGGTCTCGACGCGGACGATCCACGAGCGCTCCCCGTCGGTGAACTCGGCCGCCGTCTCTGCCCCGGAGCGAGCCTGGCGCACCAGCCGCAGCCCGTCGAGCGCGGTCCGACCCACGTCGTTGCGCAGGTAGATCTCGGCGGCCTGGACCGGGAACGGGTACCCACTGCGGCCACGCAGGTGCTCGAGGTCCAGGTGCCCCTCGATGTGCCCTCTGGCCAGCGCGACCGAGGCCTGGGGCGTCAACCGGCCGTAGTAGAGACCGTGGGGGAGCACGAGCAGGTTGCCGGCGAACCGGTCTCCGCCGATGTGCGAGACCTCGTAGGTGCTCTCGGCCATCACCTCGTGCAGCGCGGCGGCGACCGGCCTGCCGCGCTCGGCACAGCAGACATCGTGCCTGCCGTGGGTGCAGACGAGGAACAGCGGCGCCGAGCGCGGGGCCAGGCCGGGCGAGCGCCCTGCTCCGAGGCTGGCCAGGTCGATGCCCAACAGGTCCTCGGGCGCGTCGAGGGCAGTGGTCTCCAGCCACGGCCGCAGCGGGTCCGCGTGAGCCGCGAACACGGTGATCGCGCGTGAGCGGCGGCGTCCGTGCCGGCGAATGAAGAGCAGCCGGACGCCGTTCCGGTTCGCTTCGCGAGCCAGTCGGCTTTTCACCGGCGCCGGCAGCCGGTTGTCGCGCACCGCGTCGAGGCCCCACGTCCCAGGGGCCTCGACGAGAAGGAACGAGCGGACCGTGGATGCGCTGCCGACCAGGGACTCCTCGCGTTCCTCACTGCTGGACGAGCATCGGAAGGAGACGCTCAAAGCCCGACCCGCAGGAGTCCCTCACGGACCAGTCGTCGGGCCAGCACGAGGCGGCTGGGCTGGTCGAGCCAGGTGGAGAGCTCGATCGGCGAGAACGAGTCCCGCCCGGCGACGTACCTCATCGCCTCCTCGAGGCGCAGCGGCATCCATACCTCGCGGTCCCCGAGCAGCACACGTAGCCGCTCACCTTGCGCGAGAATCCGGCAGGCTGCCGTCGCTCGCCGCTGGAGCACGGTCTCGTCGGTGATCGCGGACAGCGCGACCCTGTCCGCCAGCCCGCCGCGCAGAGCGGGGTTCCGGTTGCGCAGGAACCGGTCCACCTCACCGGCGACGACCGGCTCGGGAGCCGCGGCGGCAACTTCGCGCTGGAAGGCCGCCAGGTGCTTGCCCAGCTCGCGGTGGAAGGCGGTCGGGTCGTCGAGGAAGCCCGCTGGTACGGCGCCGTCGTACCTGTCCTCGCTGAGGACGCCTTGCGCCACCCGTGACAGCACGTCGCGCCACGTCGTCTGGTGGACACCGACCGTCACGTGCAGGGACGCCGCGTCCTGGGCCCGCGCCGCATGTGGCGTGCCCGTAGGCAGGTACATGCTGGTGCCCGGCTCCAGCAGGACTTGTCTGGCACCGGAGTCGTCGTGGACCTCCCACTGCTTGGTGCCGTGGGTCTGGAAGACGAACACGTCGTGGCTGTCGCTGTGCACCGCGAACCCCTGCGACCCGGGAGGGGTGAGATAGGCGTTGGCCTGGCAGGCGTGACCGAGACTGAGCTCGAGGCCCCGCACCAGCTCGGTGAGAGGCGGCCAGTAGCGGTGCAGCCCTTGGAGCACGACGGTGGCACCGCCGTCGAACAGGTCGAGCACCTTGGGTACGTCGACGAGCCCGGTCAGCTGTTGACCGGCCAGGGTCGCAGACCTGGTGAATGAGCTCGTCGGCAGCACCGAGCCGTCCTTGGCAATGCGAAGTGCCGGCGCCCGGAGGGCGGTACTCGTCAGCAGATGGTCGACGTCGTCGAGGGACAACAGCGAGACGAGATCACGCGGAGCGGCGTGGTGGACGTGGATGTGTGACGCCCAGACCTTGTCGACGAAGGCCTGGGTGTCACCGCACAGCAGTGAGAGTGCGTTCGGCTCTGCTCGGCCCGCTGCGCTCAGGAGGCGTCGCCGTCCGTCGAGTCGGAGGCGTCCCCGTCGGTGCCGTCGGCGTCCGTGGCGTCGGCGTCCGCGTCGCTCGCGTCGGCGTCCGCGTCGCTCGCATCGGCATCAGCGTCGCTGGCGTCCGCGTCCGCTCCGAGGCCCGGTCCGGTCCCGGTGCTGAGAGTCTCCATGTCCTCGTCACTGAGTGGGTCGCCCTGCGGGTTCTCCGGAGGTGGCTGGGGAGTCGTGGTCATGGCTGCTCCTTCCGTCGGCGCAAGGGTACGCCGGACTTGCCGGAACTACCCACGGCCTGTCGGTGCAAACGCGGCCCACTCAGTCCGCGGCGACTCCCCGGTTACGGCGACGTCGGTAGCCGGCCGCAGCGAGCAGGGTGAGCGCCGAGAAACCAACCAGCCCGGCGTTCATCTCCGCGGTGCCGGACTCGGTCCGCGGTGGGTTCGCTCCAGGCAGGTTCGGCCGACCGGTCCAGCTGACGATGTCGATGCCGCGACTGATGTCGTTGGTGGCGATGAAGTACGTCCGCGTCCCGTCGGCGTTGCGGCGGATCTTGAAGTCCTCGGCCGCCCAGGTGTTCGCCTGCGGCAGGGTGAACGAGGCTCGCTCGTGGAACTGGATCTCTCCCTGCCCGTTCACGAAGTAGTCGACGATCTTGATCCCCTGGGTGTAGTACGCGGCGATGAACCGCTGCTCGCCTGGGATCTGCTCGATCACGTGGATGTCGCAGAACGTCGGGGCGGCGACGACGGGATCGCTGATGTAAACCGCCTTCTCCCCGCCCGGTGTCCGGGCGTACTTGATGTCGCGCGGGTTGCTGATGTCGAACGCGTGCGCGCCACCGTTGCTCGTCCCTGTGGGATTGTCGACCGTCGGGAAGCAGGTGGAGCCAGGCGGTATCACACCGCCGCCGCGCTCGTCGGTGACGAACATGAAGTTCTCGTCCGGCGTGGGGTCGGCCTCGTGCGACACCGCTACGCCCTCGTCGGAAGGTACGTCCACGTTCGAGTTGCAGTCTCGGCTGGTGTCGCCGTCCGGGCCTGGCACACAGTCACGGCCGGGGTGCTGGAAGGTGTCCAGGAACTCCCACCCGGTGGCGCGTTGCGGCGCGTTGTCGGTCTGGCTGCAGTCGGTGACCTTGACATTGGCCTTGGTCTGAGTGGCACCCACGATCGGACAGTTGAGCGACTCCCCTCGCACCGTCCCGTTGTCGCGCAGCAGGTTGGAGACGTCGAGGATCAGCGTGGAGTTGAGCGCCGCGCAGTAGAGCCGGTTCTTGGCGAAGGTGATGTCGTGGCACGTGGCAGGCTCGGGCTCGAGCTCTCCGGAGTCCTGGTCGCGTTGCTTGGTCCAGCTGTCCTGCAGCTGGATCCGGGAGACGACCGGACGGCACTCGCGGCGCCGCATGGCGCGGTTCCAGCTCTGGTCGCCGAAGCACGACCGCATGTTCATCACTTCGATCCAGTTTCGATCGATGCTGCCGCCGAAGTTTGCGTTGCTGCTGTAGACGATCCAGGGGTAACGCCCGTCGACGGTGTTCGTGTGCGTGGTCCCGGGGAACCGGACCAGGTGGATCTCGCGTGGCATGTAGTCGGCCTGGTGGGTCCGGCTGCCGGCGATGATCTCGATCCCACCACCGCCGGAGTCGTGACAGCGACCGGTGGAATCGGTGGTGTCCGTGACCAGCGTTATCTTGTTGAGCCTGGCAACCTGAGTGTCGTGCTGCAGCCCTGTGACGCCGGTGCTTGCGGGTTTGCAGTGCGCGGAGCCGTGGTCAGCAACCCACTGCGGGTCGACCTTGCCGTTGTCGAGCAGTCGGATGATCCGTTGTCCGACGGCGGGTCCGTTGTCTTGTCCTAGGGAACCGAACGACCCGAACACATCTTCGCTGCCCGCCGGCTGGAAGAACTCCAGGTCGGTGCCACCGCCGGTCAGCGCGGGGTTCGGTGCACCCCCCGGGATCGGGGAGATCTGGTCGATGTGCCGCCAGGTGCCGCCTCCGCGGTCCTCGCCAGTGACCGGTTCGCCCTGTGTCGGTGCCTGTCGCGTGCGCGGATCGGTGTGGTCAGCCACCGCCGGTGGCGCCAGCCCGATCAGAGCCAGGCTCAGGGCGATGGTGATGGTCCGAGAGGCGAGTCTGCGCATGTGGGTCCCCTTCCGCGGCGCATGCCGGTTCCCCATTGTGCTTGCTTTCCCGGCAATGTCCACCCCTCGGACCCCAAAGACTCGAGTGGCGGGGAGATTCTCCCTCGACGTCGAGGAGCGACGGCTGCCTGCTGGGTACGCTGCGTCGGTGCTTCTGAACGTCGGGTCCGGTCCGGGCACAGTCGTGTTCGCGCACCCCGTCGCCGGCCACCCGCACGTCGACGTCCCGCTGGCCCTCACCGCCGGTGGCTGCGCCGCTGTCGTCTTCGCCGTCTCGCTGGTCGTGCCCGGTCGCCGCGCACGCCCCGGCAGGCAGGACCGGCCGGCCACCTCGTGGGAGGGACGGCTCTCGAACGCTCAGGTAGTAGGCCGAACGATCGCCCTGCTGCTGCTGCTCACCGCGATCGCGGCGGGCAGGCTCGGCTTGAACAGCGAGCTGGAGAACCTCGCCCCTGCGTTGGTGATCGGCCTGGCCATGCCGTTGCTCGCGGCCGCAGCACTGCTGCTCGGCCCGGTGTGGCGGTGGGTGGACCCCTGGGACGCGGTCAGCCGGGTGATCAGTGGTGCGGAGCGGGAGAGCCGTCCAACGACGGTGTGGCCCGCCACCGTGGTCGCGTTGCCGCTTGTCTGGTACGTCGGTGTCTACCTCGACGCTCTGTCACCGCGCGCGCTGGGCGCGGCGCTGGCGGTGTACACCATCGTGACCGTCGGCGGATGCATGGCATTCGGTCGCACCCGGTGGTTGGCCAGCGCCGAGCCCATCGGGATAACGCTGACTTGGATCGCGCTCACCCCCGGCCGTCGGCTGGCCGACTGGACCCCGCCTCGCGGCGCGGAGGTGTTGCTGGGCGTGGTCACCGGCGGCCTCCTGTTCGGTCTGGTACGACGGGCCGAGGTCTGGACCGAGCTGACCACCGGAGTGAGCCTGACCCGCTACAGCGTCTATACGTCGCTCGGCCTCGTTGCCGCCTGTGCGGTCTTCGCCGGCTTCCTGACGCTGATGGGGAAGGCCGCAGATCTGGTTGGCACCCGGCCCGGAGTAGCCAAGGCAGCCGTGCCACTCGTCGCAGGCATCGTCGTGGCGGTCGCCCTGGAGCGCAACCGGCTGTTCACCAGCGCGCAACTGCTCCCGGGACTACTCGGTGACCCGTTCGGATTCGGCTGGGACCTGTTCGGGCCCGCCGTCGACGGTCTCGATGCCGAGCTGGTCCCGGCAGGCAGCCTGCTCATCCTTCAGCTCGGCATCGTGGTGCTCACCGCGCTGGTGAGCGCAGTCGTGGCGGTGCTGCGCGTCCAGGACCGGGTCCGACGTCTCCCGATCGGCATCACTTCGCTCTACCTGACCGCTGCCTCTGTCGCCGCCGTGGCCATCCACTAGGCCGCCGGATCACGAGTGCGATGAGCGACGTACCGATCGCGGACCATGCCTTCTTGTCCGACTGCGCGACATCCGCCCTGGTGACGGCTGGCGGGTCAGTCGACTGGTTGTGCCTCCCGCGCTTCGACAGCCAGCCTGTCTTCGGTCGTCTCCTGGACCCGAACGCAGGTCACTTCTCCGTTGCCCCGGCGAACGACCCCGGTGATGACACCGCTGCTGACCCTGGCGACGGCGGATACACCTCGACGTGGCGCTACCGCGGTCCCGGGCTGGTGCTGGAGACCACCTGGTCGGGTTCCGGCGGTGAGCTGGTGGTGATCGACGCGCTGGCCCTGGGTGCCCGGGAGCGTGGCCATGACCTGGGCCTCGGTTCCCCCCGAGTCCTGCTGCGGGAGGCGCGGTGCACCCGTGGGTCCGTGCCGGTGCGGGTGGAGTTCGTGCCGCGACCCGAGTTCGGGCTGGTGCACCCCCGCCTCGACCACATCACCGGAGGCGTCATCACCAACGGTGGAGCCACCGTCCTCATGCTCAGCACGGACGTGGAGCTCGAGCTCGACGGAGCGGCTGCCACGGGCACCATCACCTTGGAGGCCGGGCAGGGTCTGACAGTGGCGCTCGAGCAGGGTGACGCCTGGGGACCGGCGCTCAGACCGTGGCCGCCGCGCAAGGTCCGGCGCCGGCTCGCGGGCACCGTCGCTTCGTGGGAGAGCTGGTCGCAGCTGCACCAGCGCTACGAAGGCCCCCTTCGCGAGCTGGTGCACCACAGCGGCGTGGTGCTGCGCGGACTGACCTATGCCCGCAGCGGTGCCATGGTCGCCGCTCCTACCACCAGCCTCCCGGAGGGGATCGGCAGTGGCCGCACCTGGGACTACCGGTTCACCTGGGTGCGCGACGCGAGCATGACGCTGCAGGGCCTGTTCGTGGCCGCATGCCCGGACGAGGCGATGCTCTTCTTCGACTTCCTCGCCAGGGCGGCCGGCACCCAGCTCGAGCGAGGGGCGGACCTGCAGATCATGTTCGGTGTCGGTGGCGAGCGGGATCTGTCCGAGCGGGAGATCCCGCACCTGTCCGGGTGGCGCGACAGCGGACCGGTCCGGTCGGGGAACGGCGCCTGGCTCCAGCGTCAGCTCGACGTCTACGGCTCGGTGCTGGACGCCGCCTACACCCTGCGTGACCAGCTCGGTGAGCTCGACGAGCGCACCCGGATGTTCCTGGTCGCAGCCGTGGAGGCGGCTGCGGCACGATGGCACGAGGACGACCAGGGGATCTGGGAGATCCGCGGCCCGGCGCGGCCCTACCTGCACAGCAAGCTGATGTGCTGGGTCGCCCTGGACCGTGGCGTGGCGATGGCCGAACAGCTGCGTTGCCCTGACCGGGCCGAGGCGTGGTCGCGCACCAGGCAGGAGATCCGCGAGTCGATCCTCACCAGCGGGTGGAACGAACGGGTCGGCGCCTTCACCCAGTACTACGGCTCGGATGACCTGGACGCCTCGGCGCTGCTGATGCCGATCGTGGGCTTCCTGCCCGCCGACGACCCACGCCAGCTGGCGACCATCGACGCCGTCGAACGCGCGCTGACGGACCAGACGGGCATGGTCTATCGCTACCGAGGCGGCGACGACTTCGAAACCGCAGAAGGTACTTTCCTGCTCTGCACGTTCCAGCTCGCCCATGCCCTAGCCGCCACCGGGCAGGTCAGCCGGTCCCGCGAGGTGCTGCTCCGGACCGCGGGCCGTGCCACGGCGCTGGGTCTGTTCTCCGAAGAGGTCGACCCCGCCAGCGGCGAGCTGCTGGGGAACTTCCCGCAGGCATTCAGCCATCTCGGTCTGGTCACCGCCGCACAGGCGCTGGCGGACGCGGAATCGGCGCTCAGCCTGGGCGCGGCAGACCCAGCGCGTCCTTGACCTCGTCGATCTTCGCCTCGATCCGCTCGATGTCCTCGGCATCGACCTTGAAGATCCAGTGCTTCGCACCGAGGAGCAGGATCGCCTGGAACACCAGCTGCAACCACTCGCTCTGCCAGTTCTCGAAGGTGCTGGCGAAGAAGCTCGAGTAGAAGTCCGCCCAGACGAACGGTTCGTTGTGCGACGCCTGCTCGGAGCGGAAGTGCGCCAGCTGAGCGACGAACTGCCCGACCCAGGAACCAGCGAAGAGGATGACCAGGACCCAGACCGCTCCCCAGCGGCGTAGATGACGGCGCATCGAGACCTCCCGTGGGGTAGTACGACCCCCCACTCCTACCACCTGCCGGTGCGCCTGCCGCCGTCGTGCGCTCCGGTCAGCAGCACGCCCCTCCGGTGCACTCATCGAGCACGTCCAGCCGCGCTCCGAGCGGGGAGCAGCGGTATCCGCAGGGATGGCTCGTGCGGGTAGTTCTTCGTGCACAGTCCGTTGAAGGCTCACGCACGCTCTAGGCGCGACCGATCAGCGGCGATTCCGGATTACCGCGCGGTGGTTTCGAGGCTCGCTGCGCTCGCACCTCAACCATCGAAGCAGCTGGCTGCGCTCGTATCACAATGACGAAACCGCAGGTCAGACCTGGGGTCTCTCTGGGTGTCCGAGGGGGGACTTGAACCCCCACCCTCTAATACGAGGACTAGCACCTCAAGCTAGCGCGTCTACCTATTCCGCCACCCGGACGAGGTGTCGTTTTCGCAGCGGCGAGCCGCCGCGAGCGCGGCGCAACTCTAGCAAACCACTGGCGGGACCCGGCACCGGTTGCGGCATCGGCCGAGGCTGTCAGGATAAGGCCATGACCACCTCGCCCGGCCCGTCGTACGACCCCACCACCGAGGTCGTCGACATCTGCCGGGACCTGATCCGCATCGACACCACCAACTTCGGCGACAGCTCGGGGCCGGGGGAGCGGAAGGCGGCAGAGCTGGTCGCCAGCCTGCTGTCGGAGGTCGGCATCGAGCCCGAGCTGCTCGAGTCCGAGCCGGGCCGCACGAGCGTGGTGGCCCAGTGGGGTGGCCAGTCGAGTGGCCAGCTGGGAGGTACGGCGGGGAGGCCGTTGCTGCTGCACGGCCACCTCGACGTGGTACCCGCAAACGCGGACGACTGGACGGTGCATCCCTTCTCCGGGGAGATCCAGGACGGTTACCTGTGGGGTCGCGGCGCGGTCGACATGAAGGACTTCGACGCGATGCTGCTCTCGGTGGTCCGGGCTCGGGCGCGGGCGGGTGCGGTGCCGAGAAGGCCCGTGGTGCTCTGCTTCACCGCCGACGAGGAAGCCGGCGGGCACGGAGGCGCGGAACATCTGATCGTCGAGCGCCGGGACCTGCTCGCGGACTGCACCGAGGCGGTCGGCGAGGTTGGCGGGTTCAGCACCACCGTGCGCGGACAGCGCCTCTACCTGATCGAGGCCGCCGAGAAGGGCATGGCGTGGATGCGGCTCACCGCGAAGGGCCATGCCGGCCACGGCTCCATGCGGCATCCCGACAACGCGGTCACCGAGCTTGCGGCCGCGGTCGCCCGCGTCGGGGCACACGTGTGGCCGGTGCGGCTGACCCCGTCCATGCAGGTCCTGCTCGCCGCGGTCGGCGAGATGGCCGGCGTGGCGGCGACACCGGCGAACGCGGAGTCCCTGGTCGCGGAGTTCGGGTCCGCCGCGCGGATGCTGGGCGCGGTGATCCGCCACTCCACCAACCCGACCATGCTCCAGGCCGGCTACAAGGTCAACGTGGTGCCCGGGGCGGCCACGGCGCACGTCGACGGCCGGTTCCTGCCCGGCTACGAGGACGAGTTCTTCGCGACGTTGGCCCAGCTGCTGGGTGATCGGATCTCCGTCGACTACGTCAGCAAGCAGAGCGGGCTGGAGACCACCTTCGACGGCGACCTCGTGGACGCGATCACGGCGTCGATCCTGGAGGAGGATCCTGAGGCCAAGGTCGCGCCGTACCTCATGTCCGGCGGCACCGACGCCAAGCACTGGCACAAGCTCGGGATCCGCAGCTTCGGCTTCGCACCGCTGAGGCTGCCCCCCGACCTGGACTTCACCGCGTTGTTCCACGGGGTCGACGAGAGAGTGCCGATCGACGCGCTCGAGTTCGGCGCGCGGGTCTTCGACCGGTTCCTCGACCGGGTGTAGGGAAGAGGGCCGAGCCGCGAGACGCATCTACCTGCACATCGGGCTGCACAAGACCGGGACGACCTACCTGCAGAACGTGCTGCGCGCGAACCGAGACGAGCTCGCGGACCAGGGAGTCTTCTATCCTGGGACCGCCGACTCGCCGCTTTCCCAGATGCTGGCCGTGTGGGACCTGCTGGGTCGCCGTCGACGACAGGACCGGGACGACCGGATAACCGGCCAGTGGAGCTCGCTGGCCTCCCGGGTCGCGGACGACGACCATCCGGTGACCCTGCTGTCCGAGGAGCACCTCAGCTTGGCCACGGCGGCGCAGGCGCGGCGTGCCGTCGCGAGCTTCGCCGGACTGGAGGCGCACGTCGTGGTCACCGCCCGTGACCTGGGTCGCGTGGTGGTCTCCGCCTGGCAGGAGGAGGTCAAGCACGACCAGACCTGGACCTGGGACGAGTACGTCGATGCCGTGCGCGATCCTGACCGCCGATCGGCCAAGCCCGCGCGTGGTTTCTGGCTGCGGCAGGACCTGTCGGCGATCCTGGACATCTGGGCCGATGCGGTTCCTCCCGAGCGGATCCACGTGGTGACCGTCCCTCCCTCGGGCGGAGACCCGGAGGAGCTGGTCAAGCGGTTCGCCAGCGTTGTCGGATTCGACGCCGGCCTGCTCACCAATGCGCCCCGATGGGACAACCAGACGCTCGGCGTGGCGGGGACCGAGGTGATCCGCCGCCTGAACGGACTGCTGGACCACCGCCTCAACGAGCGGCAGTACAACCGGGTGATCAACGCGACGCTGGTCCGTGCGCTGAGCCGTAGCCGCACTTCGCCCCAGCCGAAGCTCCCGGACTCCGAGCTCGAGTGGGTCTCGGCCTGGGCCCAGGACACGGTTGCCAGAGTCGCCTCGGGCGGTTACCAGGTGGTCGGCGACCTCGAGGAGCTGCTGCCTTCGTCGACGGGAACCAGCGCCCGTCCCGACGCCGTGTCGACCGACGAGCTGCTCGAGGCGGCGATGACCGCGCTCGCCGATCTCTCGGAGAACTACGCGACGTCGTGGTGGAGCAAACGGAAACCGGACGTCGCAGTGGAGGGCATCTCTCGCCGGGCGCGGCTGGCGAGCCGTGGCCGCGGTGCCGTCTTCCGTGTCGGACGACGCCTTGCGCACCTCGCCGATCGGCACCCTGCGATGGCCAGGCCGATGGGCGTGTACCTGCGGATGCGCCAGGCACCACGCCGTTCACGCCTGCGCCGCTGACGGTCGCGCGTTCCCTGACCATGTCCGTCGGGTGGAGCCGGTCGTTACCGAGGCCGGTGTCGGCTCGAGGCGGTTCTCAGAAGTACGTCGGGCGCCGCTGACGGATGATCTTGCGCCGCAGGGTCACCTTCCGAGTGCCGTTGGGGAACAGCAGCAGCCGCTCCATCTCCCAACCACCTCGCTCCGCCCGGTCGGTCAACAACCGAGTCACCACGTTGCGGGACAGGTCACGACTGAGGGTGAGCTTCTCGAACTCGTACTCCACACCCGGACCCAGCCCCTGACGTCGCGAGCCGGCGGCACCGGTCGGGTGCGATGCGCGATGCATGACGACATGGTGCCACGGCTGCTCAAGCCAGGGCGCCGATCCCACCGCTCAGGCCGACACGTCGTCCAACGCGGTCACGATCTCCTCAGGCAGCTCGCACTGCTCGACCGTCAGCGAGCCGAGCAGCTGCGCCGACGTACGCGCCCCGACGATCGGTGCGCTCACCCCGGGCCGGTCGCGGACCCACGTCAGAGCCACCTCCAGCGGGGACCAACCCAGTCCGTCCGCGGCACGGGCGACCGCCTCCACGATCCGCTGGCTGCGCTGGTCGAGGTAGGCGCCCACGAAGGCGGCGAAGTGCGGCGAAGCGGCGCGCGAGTCGGCCGGAGTCCCCGATCGGTACTTGCCGGTCAGCACGCCTCGACCCAGTGGCGACCACGGCAGCACGCCCATCCCCATCGCCACGGCCGCGGGCAGCACCTCGCTCTCCACCTCCCGGCTCAGCAGGGAGTACTCCACCTGGTGCGAGGCCAGCCGCGCCCGCCCTGGGACCGCCGTCTGCCAGGTGGCCGCGTGAGCGCTCTGCCAGCCGCCGTAGTTGGAGACGCCGACGTACGACGCCCGCCCGCTGGTGACCGCGAAGTCCAGGGCGCCCAGCGTCTCCTCGACCGGTGTGTCCTCGGACCAGGCGTGCACCTGCCAGAGGTCGACATGGTCCACGCCGAGCCGTTTCAGCGACGCGTCCAGGGTCCGGAGCAGGAACCCGCGCGACAGGTTCGTCTCCCGGGTGCCGCGGACGCGGCTGATGCCCGCCTTGGTGGCGAGCACCACCTCGTCGCGGGAGACGACGTCGCCGAGCAGGGAGCCCAGCAGCTCCTCGGATGCTCCGTCGCCGTAGCCGGCAGCGGTGTCGAGGAGGGTTCCACCCGCCTCGGTGAAGGCGACCAGCTGGTCCCGGGCCTCATGCTCGTCGGTGTCGCGTCCCCAGGTGAGGGTGCCCAGCCCCAGCCGGGAGACCTTCAGCCCGGTGCGGCCGAGGAACCGTTGCTGCATGACCGGCACGCTATCGAGCACCGCCAGCGCGAGCCTGTTCGCCTCGCCGTCGACCCGCTGCGTAGCCTGCGTGGGTGCTCGACTTCGCCAAGGCCGTCGTGCTCGGCCTGATCCAGGGGCTCACCGAGTTCCTGCCGATCTCGAGCACCGCGCACCTGCGGATCTTTCCCGACCTGTTCGGTTGGGGTGACCCCGGGGCGGCCTTCACCGCCGTGATCCAGATCGGCACCGAGCTGGCCGTGCTCATCTATTTCCGCAAGGACATCTGGCGGATCGGTTCGGCCTGGGTGCGCTCGACGTACGACCCGTCCTGGCGGGGCGTTCTGGACGCGCGGATGGGCTGGTACATCATCGTCGGGTCGCTGCCGATCGTGCTGCTCGGCGTCGCGCTCAAGGACCTCATCGAGCGCGACTTCCGCAGCCTCTGGATCATCGGCAGCACGCTGATCGTGCTGGGCGTGGTGCTGGGGATCGCCGACCGGGTCGGGGGGTCCCACCGGAGCATCCGCCAGATGTCGCTGTCCAGCGCCGTCCTGCTCGGGCTCGCCCAGGCGCTCGCTCTGGTCCCGGGGGTCTCCCGCTCGGGAGCGACGATCAGCATGGGGCGACTGCTCGGCTTCGACCGCGAGTCGGCGACCCGGTTCGCCTTCCTGCTCGCCATCCCGGCCGTCGTGGGCGCCGGCCTCTTCGAGCTCCCGGAGATCCCGGGCGGAGACAACGCCTACGGTCCGTGGCCGACCCTGGTCGCCACCGTGATCTCCTTCTTGGTGGGGTACGCCGCGATCGCGTGGCTGCTGCGCTACGTCACCACCCGGTCCTACCTGCCCTTCGTGCTCTACCGGATCGCGCTGGGCGCGTTCACCTTGAGCATGGCCGGGCTGGGCGTCCTGTCGGCGTAGCCGAAACAGCTACAGCCAGCCGGACCTCTTGAACAGCCGGTAGAGCACCACCGAGGCCACCAACATCAAGCCGAGCACGGCGAAGTACCCGTAGCGCCACTCCAGCTCGGGCATGTAGTCGAAGTTCATCCCGTAGACGCCGGCGATGAACGTGCCCACCGCGGCGATCGCCACCCAGGCAGAGATCTTCCGCACGTCGTCGTTCTGCTGGATGCTGATCCGGGCCAGGTGCGCGTCGAAGGCGGTGGACAGCAGGGAGTCGAGGGAGTCGATGGCCTCGGAGACGCGTGCCACGTGGTCGGCCACGTCACGGAAGAACGGTGCGGACTCCGGGGTGACACCGGGCACCGTGCCCGCCGCAAAGCGCTTCATCGGCTCCTTGAGCGGGTTCACCGCCCTCCGGGCCTCGGCCATCTCACGCTTGAGGACGTAGATCCGGACGGCGTCATCGCTGCGAGTGGGGGAGAAGACGGAGTGCTCGACCTCGTCGACGTCGACCTCCAGCGAGGCCGCGACCTCGCCGTAGCTGTCCACCACCCGGTCGCACACCGCGTACACGACCGCGGACGGCCCGTGCCCGAGCACCTGGGTGCGCTGCTCGAGGTCGATCCGCGCTGTGTGCAGCTCGGTGCCCTCTCCGTGGCGGACACTCACCACGAAGTCCTCGCCGACGAACAGCTGGATCTCCCCGGTCTCCACGGCGTCCCTCTCGTCGACGTACCACAGCGTCTTGAGGACCAGGAAGAGGACCGAGTCGTACCGCTCCAGCTTGGGCCGCTGGTGGGCGTGCAGCGCGTCCTCGACCGCGAGCGGGTGGAGCTCGAAGAGCTTGGCCGCCTGGTCGAGCTCCTGCTCGGTCGGCTGGTGGAGTCCCACCCACACGAAGTCACCCTCGGCCGCGGCGTCGCGAACCGAGGCAAGGTCGTCCTTCGCGCAGTCCACCGACACCCGGGTCCCGTTCCGGTAGAGCGCGCTGTCGACGATCACCCGCCAAGGTTAGAGCCTCTACCCTGTCCGGATGGCAACAGTGATCCTGGCCCGGCACGGGCGCACCACCGCCAACGCGACCGGTGTCCTGGCCGGGCGCAGCCGCGGGGTGCACCTCGACGACGACGGGGTCAGCCAGGCGGAGTCTGCGGCCGGGCGTCTTGCCGGGGTGCCCCTGGCCGCTGTGGTCACCTCGCCTCTGGAGCGGTGTAAGGAGACGGCGCGGGCGATCGCCGAGCGGCAGCCCGCGCGGCCGGCGTCGGAGGCGCACCCGACGACGAGGGTGCGGGCCGAACGCCGGCTGCTCGAGTGCGACTACGGCAGCTGGACGGGCCGCGAGCTGAAGTCGCTGGCCAAGGAGCCGCTGTGGAAGCAGGTCCAGGCTCATCCCTCAGCCGCGCACTTCCCGGACGGGGAGTCGATGGCGCAGATGATGTCGCGCGCCGTGGCGGCGGTCCGCGACTGGGACACGCGGGTGGAGCAGGAGCACGGGCCTGACGGTGTCTGGTTGGCGGTCACTCATGGCGACGTGATCAAGGCGATCCTGGCCGACGCGCTCGGCATGCACCTCGACCTCTTCCAGCGGCTCATGGTCGACCCGGGGTCGTTGTCGGTGATCCGGTTCACGGCGCTGCGCCCCTTCGTGCTGTCGGTGAACTCGGTCGCCGGGGACCTGAGCGGGCTGAAGCCCCCGAAGCGGAAACCGGGACGCAAGCGGGCCGCCCGGAACGAGAGCGACGCCGCCGTCGGCGGCGGTTCGGGAGTCATCGGTTCCCGTGGCTAAAGTCGAGGTATGCCCCCCGTAGTGCACAGCTTCGACCCGCCGGAACGCTTCGTCGCGGGGACGGTTGGCCCACCCGGACAGCGGACATTCTTCCTGCAGGCACGCGCCGGTGCCCGGGTCACCAGCGTGGCGCTGGAGAAGCAGCAGGTCTCGGTGCTCGCCGAGCGCATCGACGAGCTGCTCGACGACGTGATGCGCTCGGCCGAGGTGGACAGCACGATCCCCGCGGTGGCCCCGGTCGACCTCGAGGACAGCAACCCTCTCGAGCAGCCGATCGAGGAAGAGTTCCGCGCCGGCACGATGACGTTGTCGTGGGACACCAGCGACGAGCGGATCGTGGTCGAGGTCTTTCCCTTCACCGAGGAGGCCGTGGCCAGCCCCGACCAGCCGGAGGAGGAGGTCGAGGAGCCCGAGCCCGAGGAGGTGCTGCTCGTCCGGCTCCCTGCGGCGTTGGCTCGTGCCTTCAGCAAACGCGCCCAGACGGTGGTGTCCGCTGGTCGCCCGCCGTGCCCGTTCTGCGGCGGGCCGGTCGATCCCTCCGGCCACCTGTGTCCCCGCGCGAACGGCTTTCGTCGGACGAGTGAGTGACCTGGACGCCGGGACCTCGACGACGGCCGCGGTGCTCGCGGAGGGTGAGATCTCGATCCGCGGCCGGGTGCTCCCTGCCTCCAACATCACGTTCTTCGGCGAGGTCGCCATGGGCGAGAAGTCCGTCCGGTGCGTCTACAAGCCGGTCGCAGGCGAGCGGCCGCTGTGGGACTTCCCCGACGGGACGCTGGCCCCCCGGGAGGTCGCGGCCTATGTCGTCTCCGAGGCGTTGGACTGGAACGTCGTTCCCCGGACGCTGCTGCGCGAGGGCCCAGCCGGGGCCGGGATGGTCCAGGCATGGTGCGACCCCGACGAGGACCAGTCGCCCGTCGACATCGTGGCCGTGGAGGCGGTGCCTGATGGCTACCTGCACGTGCTGGACGCGATCGACGGCGACGGCACCCCGGTGTCGCTGGTGCACGAGGACTCCGACGCGCTGCGCAGGATGGCGGTCTTCGACGCGGTGGTGAACAACGCCGACCGCAAGGGCGGGCACGTGCTCGCGATGCCCGACGGCCACCGCTACGGGGTGGACCACGGAGTGTGCTTCCACGTCGACAACAAGCTGCGGACCATCCTGTGGGGCTGGGCGGACCAGCCGCTGGTCGACCAGGACGCGGCCGCGCTGAGCACCCTCGCGAACGTCGTGGGAACCCCGGGATCCAGCGTGCGGGAACGGCTCGACGAGCTTCTCGACGGGCACGAGGTGGACGCGCTGCGCCGCCGCGTCGAGGGGCTGCTCGACCACCGCAGGATGCCGTTGCCCTCTGGAGAGTGGCCGGCGATCCCGTGGCCCGCCTTCTGAGTGCACCCTGAGGCCGGCTGCGTTGCGGTTGGTTAGGCTGCGCTCATGCGAGCCTGGCCGAGCCCTGCGGTGCCCAGGCTCGACGACCTCGGGACCGCCCGGACACCCTCGCTGTTCGACACTGCGTCGGGCTCGGTGGTCGCCACCAGTCCGGACGGCCCGGCCCGGATGTACGTGTGCGGCATCACGCCGTACGACGCCACCCACATCGGTCATGCCGCGACCTACGTCGCGTTCGACCTGCTCTACCGCGCCTGGCTCGACGCGGGACACGAGGTCCGCTACGTGCAGAACGTCACCGACATCGACGACCCGCTGCTCGAGCGCGCCCGGGCCACAGGCGCGGACTGGGCGGAGCTGGCCGAGCGGGAGACCGAGCTGTTCCGCGTCGACATGCAGGCGCTGAGGGTGCTGGCGCCGCAGGGGTACGTCGGCGCCGTGGAGTCGATCTCGACGATCACCGAGATGATCGAGCGCCTGCAGCGGCTCGGTCACGCCTACGAGGTCGACGCAGACGTGTACTTCTCGGTCCATGCCGACCCGGCCTTCGGTCAGGTCTCCGGGCTGGACGAGCCGCGGATGATCGACCTGTTCGCCGAGCGGGGCGGCGATCCGGGACGGCCGGGCAAGAAGCACCCGCTGGACTGCCTGCTGTGGCAGGCCGAGCGGCCGGGGGAGCCAGCCTGGGACTCCGGTCTGGGGCGCGGGCGGCCCGGCTGGCACGTCGAGTGCTCGGCGATCGCGCTCGAGTACCTGGGGGAGCGCTTCGACGTCCAGGGAGGCGGCAGCGACCTCGTCTTCCCACACCACGAGATGACTGCCTCCGAGGCGCAGGCGGCCTTCGACGGGCTGAGGTTCGCTCAGACCTACGTGCACGCCGGCATGGTCGGGTACGGCGGGGAGAAGATGTCGAAGTCGAAGGGAAACCTGGTGCTGGTCTCGCAGCTGCACGACTCGGGCACCGACCCGATGGCGCTTCGGCTGGCCCTGCTCCGGCACCACTACCGCAGCGACTGGAACTGGACCGACGCGGATCTGCGCCGGGCGCAGACGTGGCTCACCGACTGGCGCGTCGCGGTCCGAGAGTCGTCCGGCTCCGGCCGGGGAGCAGCCACCGCGCCCGTCGTGCACGAAGTCCGCGAAGCGCTCGCCGACGACCTGGACGCGCCGAGTGCCACCGAGGCGGTGCGCCGCTGGTCGGTGGCCACCAATGAGGGCGCCGACCGCTCCGAGCAAGGTGCCGGCGACGTGATCCGCCGCCTGGTCGACGCCCGCCTCGGCATCGACCTCGGCTAGCCGTCGCCGGTGTCGCGCCGCTTCAGGTACCTCTCGAACTCGCGCGCGATCGCCTCGCCGCTCGCCTCGGGAAGCTCCGCGGTGTCCCGGGTCTCCTCCAGGGCGCGCACGTAGTCGCCGATCTCGTCGTCCTCCTCGGCCAGCTCGTCCACCCCCCGCTCCCAGGCCTTGCCCTCCTCCGGGAGGTCGGCCAGCGGGATCGAGATGTCGAGCAGGTCCTCCAGCTGCCCGATCAGAGCCAACGTGGCCTTGGGGCACGGCGGCTGGGCCACGTAGTGCGGGACCGCGGCCCAGAAGGAGACCGCGGGGATGTCCATCTGCGTGCACGCATCCTGAAACACCCCGACGATGCCGGTCGGCCCCTCGTAGTTCGACTGCTCGAGCTTGAGGCGGTCCACCAGCTCCGGCTCCGTGGCGGTGCCGGTCACCGGGATCGGACGCGTGTGCGGTGTGTCGGCCAGCAGCGCCGCCAGCGTCACCACCAGCTGGGTGCCGAGCTCGTCGCTGGCAGCAAGGAGCTCGGCACAGAACTGCCGCCATCGCATGTTCGGCTCGATCCCGCGCAGCAGCACGATGTCGCGCTGGGCGCCCGGAGGCCGGGCCACCGCCAGCTGGGTCGAGGGCCAGGTGATCCGACGCATTCCCGAGTCGTCGCTGCCGACCACCGGCCGGTTCATCTGGAAGTCGTAGAAGTCCTCGGGATCGATTGTCGCGACGACTTCCGCGTCCCAGACCCGCATCAGGTGGTCGATCACCGACGACGCGGCGTCGGCGGCGTCGTTCCAACCCTCGAACGCCGCGATCAGGATGGGGGAGTCGAGGTCGGGGACCTCGTCGATCTCGATCACACCGATCAGCCTAGTCGGCGGTACGCCGAGAGGACGGCCGGTGGCGCCTGCGCAAAGAGCGACCAGATGTTGAGAACTCGTGCCACGATGTGGGACGGCGACCCGGTCCCGACACCGCCGTCCGCCTATCGTGAGGTCGCTCGAGTTGCCCTGAGGCCGGGCATCGACACCTCCTCACGCCCGGAAGGAACCCGTGCCCAGCTCGCCGCCCACCCGCCCCGACGCCACAGCTGCGCTCGAGGCCGCGCTGAGGGACCGCATCCTGGTCTTGGACGGCGCGATGGGGACGATGATCCAGCGACACCAGCTGACGGAGTCGCACTACCGCGGAGAGCGCTTCGCGGACTGGCCGAGGGACGTCCAGGGCAACAACGACCTGCTCACCCTCACTCAGCCGGACCTGATCCGCGCCATCCACCGCGAGTACCTGGAGTCGGGGGCCGACCTGGTCGAGACGAACACGTTCAACGCCCAGGCGATCTCACTGGCCGACTACGGCATGCAGGACCTGGCCTACGAGATGAACCTCGAGTCCGCCCGGTTGGCCCGGCTCGAGTGCGCGGCGATGACCGAGCGGGACCCGGACCGTCCCCGCTACGTCGTCGGCTCGCTGGGGCCCACGAACCGGACCGCCTCGATCTCGCCGGACGTGAGTGACCCCGGCAAGCGCAACGTCACCTTCGACGAGCTCGTCGAGGCCTACTCCGAGCAGGCCCGCGGCCTGGTCGACGGCGGCGCGGACCTGCTGATGGTGGAGACGATCTTCGACACGCTCAACGCCAAGGCCGCCATCTTCGCGCTCGAGACGCTCTTCGAGTCGCGCGGTCGCCGGTGGCCGGTGATCGTGTCGGGCACCATCACCGATGCGTCGGGGCGCACGCTGTCGGGCCAGGTGCCCGAGGCGTTCTGGAACTCCGTGCGCCATGCCCGCCCGCTCGCGGTCGGCCTCAACTGTGCCCTCGGCGCCAAAGACCTGCGACCCTACGTCGAGGAGCTGTCCCGGCTCGCGGACTGCTTCGTGTCCTGCCACCCCAACGCCGGGCTGCCCAACGCGTTCGGTGAGTACGACGAGAGCCCCGAGGAGACCGCGGCGGTGCTCGAGGAGTTCGCCGACAGTGGCCTGGTCAACATCGTGGGCGGCTGCTGCGGAACGACCCCCGAGCACGTGACCGCGGTCGCCGCGGCGGCCGCGAAGGCGGCGCCACGGCTACCCGTCGAGCGCACGGAGGGTTGCCGGCTCTCCGGCCTGGAGCCGCTCAACATCACCGAGCAGTCGTTGTTCGTCAACGTCGGCGAGCGCACCAACATCACCGGTTCCGCACGCTTCCGGAACCTGATCACCGCCGGCGACTACGGCGAAGCACTGTCCGTCGCGCGGCAGCAGGTGGAGGCCGGCGCACAGATCATCGACGTCAACATGGACGAGGGGATGATCGACGGCGTCGAGGCGATGGACCGCTTCACCAGGCTCATCGCCGGCGAGCCGGACATCTCCCGGGTCCCGGTGATGATCGACTCCTCGAAGTGGGAGGTGATCGAGGCCGGACTCAAGTGCGTCCAGGGCAAGCCGGTGGTGAACTCCATCTCGATGAAGGAGGGGCAGCAGGCCTTCGTCGAGCAGGCCCGCCTGTGCCGGAAGTACGGCGCCGCGGTGGTCGTGATGGCCTTCGACGAGGATGGTCAGGCCGACAGCCTCGAGCGGCGCAAGGCGATCTGCTCCCGGGCCTACGACTTGCTCACCGACCAGGTCGGCTTCCCGGCCGAGGACATCATCTTCGACCCCAACGTGTTCGCCGTCGCGACCGGGATCGAGGAGCACGCCGACTACGGCGTCGACTACATCGAGGCGACCCGGTGGATCAAGAGCCACCTGCCCGGTGCCCTGGTGTCCGGTGGAGTGTCCAACGTCTCGTTCTCCTTCCGCGGCAACAACCCGGTCCGCGAGGCCATCCACGCCGTGTTCCTCTACCACGCGATCCGGGCGGGGATGGACATGGGAATCGTGAACGCCGGGGCGCTGGCCGTCTACGACCAGGTGGACCCCGAGCTTCGAGCGCGCATCGAGGACGTGGTGCTCAACCGGCGGGCCGACAGCACCGAGCGTCTGCTGGAGATCGCGGGGCGGTTCGCCGGTGACGGCATCGTGGCGGAGGTGGCCGACCAGCAGTGGCGCTCGTTGCCGCTCGCGGAGAGGATCACCCACGCGCTGGTCAAGGGCATCGACACGTTCGCCGAGATGGACACCGAGGACCTTCGCCAAGAGATCGAGGAGCGCGGCGGCCGACCCATCGAGGTGATCGAGGGCCCGCTGATGGATGGGATGAACGTGGTCGGGGACCTGTTCGGCTCCGGCAAGATGTTCCTGCCGCAGGTGGTCAAGTCCGCGCGGGTGATGAAGAAGGCCGTCGCCCACCTGATCCCGTTCATCGAGGCCGAGACGGCGGACTCCGATGCCGGTTCCCGCCCGCGCCACCACGGGAAGGTCCTGATGGCCACCGTGAAGGGCGACGTGCACGACATCGGCAAGAACATCGTCGGCGTCGTGCTGCAGTGCAACAACTTCGAGGTCGTCGACCTCGGAGTGATGGTGCCGGCGCAGAAGATCCTGGACGCGGCGAAGGACGAGGGGGCCGACGTGATCGGCCTCTCCGGGCTGATCACCCCGTCGCTCGACGAGATGGTCGGTTTCGCCGCGGAGATGGAGCGGCAAGGACTCGACATCCCCCTGCTGGTGGGCGGCGCCACCACCTCGCGCGCGCACACCGCCGTGAAGGTGACGCCCAAGTACCACGGCCCCGTGGTGTGGGTGAAGGACGCCTCCCGCTCGGTGCCGGTGGTGGCCGCCCTGCTCTCGGAGCAGCAGCGTCCGAAGCTGCTGGCGGAGGTCAAGGCGGACTACGACGCGCTGCGCGAGCGTCACGCCGCCAAGCAGGACGACCGGGCACTGATCGGACTCGAGGCCGCTCGGGACAACCGCACGCCGGTCGACTGGACCGGCTACGTCCCACCACGCCCACGCCTGCTCGGTCGCACGAGGTTCACCGAGTACCCACTCGAGAGGCTGCGCGAGTACATCGACTGGCAGCCGTTCTTCACCGCGTGGGAGATGAAGGGCAAGTTCCCCGACATCTTGCACCACCCCACCGCGGGGGAGGCCGCCCGCAGGCTGTGGGAGGACGCGCAGGCGATGCTGGACCGCATCGAGGACGAGGGCTGGCTGCGGGCCAACGCGGTCATCGGCTTCTTCCCCGCGAACACGGTCGGCGACGACATCGAGGTGTACACCGACGAGTCGCGCAGCGACGTACTCACGGTGCTGCGCAACCTGCGACAGCAAGGCGCGCACCGCGACGGCGTCCCCAACCGCTCCCTCGCGGACTTCGTTGCCCCCAAGGGCAGCGGCACGAGCGACTACGTCGGTTGCTTTGCGGTCACGGCGGGCCTGGGCGGTGCAGATCGGATCACGGAGCTCAAGGAGGCGCTCGACGACTACAGTGCGATCCTGCTCGACGCGCTCGCGGACCGGCTCGCGGAGGCGTTCGCCGAGCACATGCACGAGCAGGTGCGCACCCAGCACTGGGGGTACGCACCGGAGGAGTCACTGGCCTCCGAGGAGCTGATCCGCGAGCGGTACGACGGGATCCGCCCGGCACCGGGCTACCCCGCGTGTCCGGACCACACGGAGAAGCGCACGCTGTGGGAGCTGCTCGACGTCGAGGCGAGCACCGGCATCGAGCTGACCGAGAGCATGGCGATGTGGCCGGGAGCCTCGGTCAGCGGCTGGTACTTCTCCCATCCCCAGGCGCAGTACTTCGTGGTGGGCAGGATCGGCAGGGACCAGGTCGAGGACTACGCCGTCCGCAAGGGTTGGAGCCTCGCGGAGGCGGAGCGGTGGCTCTCGCCGAACCTGGGTTTCGAGCCTCAGGACTGACTGGCATCGCAATCGTTGCCATATTGCTACCAAAGATCCCCCCCGCGCGCCGTGGAACTTCAACGGTGGTTCGCAGTAGGGTCCTATCGATCTGACCTGCCCGAACAACAGGGCGCGACACGTGAGGTGGCTGGTAGTGAACATCAACCGTAGGGGGAAGCGCGGGCTTGCGATCGTGGCGTTCGCGTCAGCGCTGGTCCTCAGCAGCTGTGCCCAGAGTGAACGCGAGGGTCAGGGCGGTGAAGGTACCGAGAGCGGCAGCGGAGGCACCTTTGTCTTTTCCGGGTCGGCCGAGCCTGGTGCTCTGGACCCGGTCTTCGTCAACGACGGCGAGAGCTTCCGGGTCGCCCGTCAGATGTACGAGGGGCTGGTCGGGACCGAGCCTGGGACGCCGGACCCGGCTCCTCTGCTCGCAACGGACTGGACCGTCAGCGAGGACGGCCTCACCTACGACTTCACCCTCCGAACCGGAGTCAAGTTCCACGACGGGACCGACTTCAACGCCGAGGCCGTCTGCTTCAACTTCGACCGTTGGTACAACATGCCGGAAAGCGCGCAGACAGATGACCTGACGTACTACTACAGCGTGATCTTCCGCGGGTTCGCGACGGGTGACCGTGCCGACGCGGCGTTGTACGACTCCTGCACGCCTCAGGGGGAGGACAAGGTCACGATCAAGCTGACCGGGCCCTTCGCCGGCTTCGTCCCCGCCATGTCCTTGCCGGCGTTCTCCATGCAGAGTCCGACCGCTTTGGAGAAGTACCAGGACGACGCAGCCTCTGACCCGCGCACCACCGAGTACTCCACCAAGCGGCCCACTGGCACGGGTCCGTTCATGCTCGGCTCATGGGAGCAGGGCAAGCAGGTCACGCTCAAGGCCTTCCCGGACTACTGGGGAGAGAAGGCGAAGATCGACACGGCTGTGGTGGTGGCGATCGAGGACCCCAAGGCGCGCGCCACGGCGTTGATGAACGGAGAGATCGACGGCTTCGACCTCGTGGGGCCTGCCGACATCGAGCCGCTCAAGGATGAAGGCTTCCAGATCGTCAACCGGGATCCCTTCAACATCCTCTACCTGGGCATGAACCAGAAGACGGAGCCGCTCGACGACCTGAAGGTCCGTCAGGCGATCGCGTATGCGATCGACAAGCAGGAGGTCGCGGACGCTTCGCTGCCACCGGGCAGTGAGCTTGCCACGATCTTCATGCCCGACTCGGTCAACGGTTACACCGAGGACGTAGAGACATACGACTACGACCCGGAGATGGCCAAGCAGCTGCTGGAGGAGGCCGGCGCCGACGGCGCCACCATCGAGTTCAACTACCCGACGGCGGTGAGCCGGCCATACATGCCTTCTCCGGAGGACACCTTCAACGTGATCCGTACTCAGCTCGAGGAGGTCGGACTGAAGATCAAGCCGACCGCCGACGTCTGGGATCCTGACTACCTGGACAAGATCCAGGGCACAGAGGACCACGGGATCCACCTGCTCGGCTGGACCGGCGACTACAACGACTCTGACAACTTCGTCGGGGTGTTCTTCGGGGCAGAGACCGCCGAATGGGGCTTCACCAACCAGCAGCTGTTCGACGATCTCGCCGAGGCCAAGGGCATCGCCACCCCCGAAGAGGCACGGCCGGTCTACGAACAGATCAACCAGGACATCATGGAGTTCCTGCCAGGTGTCCCGATCGCACACCCGGTGCCGTCACTCGCCTTCGCACCCGAGGTCGAGGGCTACCAGGCCAGCCCGGTGCAAGACGAGGTCTGGAACAACGTCACCGTCGAATGACGACAGGCTGGGGCGTTCGTCGCGTGCCGTCGAACGCCCCAGCCGTCCACCCACCCGGGCTGCTCGGCTGAGCGAAGGAAAAGATGCTGCGGTTCGTCCTGCGACGTCTGGCGCTGCTGGTACCGGTGCTGGTCGGGCTTTCGATCCTGCTGTTCATCTGGCTCAGAGCGCTCCCCGGTGACCCGGCTCGCTCGATGCTCGGGCAGCGTGCGACGCCGGAGGGCATCGCGCGCATCAACGAGTCCTACGGGTTCGACCAGCCGCTGGTCACGCAGTACTTCAGCTACGTCAAGGCTTTGCTCACAGGCGACTTCGGTTCGTCGATCCAGGACGGCCGGCCGGTGGTCGAGACTTTCTTCGAGAAGTTCCCGGCGACCCTCGAGCTGGGTTTCTCCGCGCTCCTGCTCGCGGTCGTGCTGGGCGTGCCGTTGGGCTACCTCGCCGCGAGACACCAGGGGCGGACCCTCGACACCTTCGTGGTGTCCGGCTCCCTGCTCGGTGTGGTTACGCCGGTCTTCTTCCTCGCCATCTTGCTGAAACTCGTCTTCGCGGACTGGCTGAACTGGCTGCCGAGCAGTCTTCGGCAGGACCCGCGTATCGAGGCGACCCACATCACCAACTTCTACGTCTTGGACGGGCTGATGACGCGTGAGTGGGACGCCGCCTTCGACGCGCTGGTGCATCTGATCCTGCCGGCCGTCGCCCTCGGCACGATCCCACTCGCGATCATCGTGCGGATCACGCGCGCCTCGGTCGCCGAGGTGCTCAACGAGGACTACGTACGGACCGCCGAGTCCAAAGGACTGTCACGCAGGATCGTCAGCCGTCGACACGTGCTGAGAAACGCACTGCTCCCCGTGGTGACGACCATCGGCCTGCAAGCCGGGCTACTGTTCTCGGGTGCGGTACTGACCGAGACCGTCTTCGCCTTCAACGGAATCGGTGAGTACCTCTTCACTGCGATCAGCGGGCGGGACTATCCGGTGCTCCAGGCTTACATCCTTTTCATCGCTCTGATCTATGCACTCATCAACCTGCTGGTGGACATGACGTACGGAGTGATCGATCCACGGGTGCGAGTCTCATGAGCACGACTATGCCTCCCGCCCCTCCACCCTCAGCCGCCGAGCCGGATCCCTTCATCTCACCCGACGAGGCGAAAGGCGTCTCGCTGTGGCGGGGTGCGTGGCAGCGGTTGCGGCGCAACCCCACGGCGATCCTGGGTGCCCTGATCGTCTTGGCGTTCATCGTGATCGCAATCGTCGCGCCGCTCCTCACTCCGTACGAGCCTGGCTCGGCCGAGTGGTCCGGCGAAGTGACACCGACCGACGTGCCGGGGCCCAGCGACAACCACGTCTTGGGGCTCGACAGATTCGGTTCGGACCTCTTGACCCAGCTCCTGTTCGGGGCTCGGCAGTCCTTGGTGTATGGCGTTGCCTCCACCGCGATCGGACTGACCATCGGCGCTTTCCTAGGTGTTCTAGCCGGAGGGCTGGGCGGCTGGGTGGACACCTTCGTGATGCGAGTGGTCGACATCATGCTCTCGGTACCCAGCCTGCTGCTTGCCGTGAGCGTGGCCGCCGTGCTGGGCCAGAACGCCTACGCCATCATGATTGCCATCGGCGCAGCCCAGGTCCCTATCTTCGCCCGGCTGCTGCGCGGTTCGATGCTGTCGCAGGGAAGAAGCGACTACGTGCTGGCCGCCTCGGCGCTCGGCATCCGACGACGCCGCATCGTGATGGGTCACGTCCTTCCGAACTCTGTCGGTCCGACGATCGTCCAGGCCACGCTGAACCTCGCCACGGCGATCATCGAGGTCGCGGCGTTGTCCTTCCTCGGCCTCGGTGAGTCCGATCCGGCAAATGCCGAGTGGGGACGGATGTTGGTCGCCGCGCAGGACCGCTTCGAGAACGACCCCCAGCTCGCACTGCTACCGGGTGCAGCGATCGCGATCACCGCGCTGGGCTTCACCCTCCTCGGTGAGGCGCTTCGCGAGGCCCTTGACCCCAGGTCGAGGCGATGAGCATGACCCCTGACTCCATCAACTCCGGCTACTCGGCGAAGGCTCTGCGCAAGGGGGAGGACCAGGCCAACACCGACGGATCGCTCATCTCGGTTCGCGACCTGGGCGTCACGTTCGGAGTGCGCGGCCAGCGCAAGGTCAATGCAGTTGACGAGGTGTCTTTCGAGATCAGGCCCGGCGAGCATGTCGGCCTGGTGGGGGAGTCCGGCAGCGGCAAGTCAGTGACGTCGCTGGCGATCATGGGTCTGCTGCCGAGACGAGGAGTGCAGACCTCTGGTTCGGTGATCTACAACAACGAGAACATCCTCGCCTGGTCCTCGCAGCGGATGTCAGGCCTACGCGGGCGTGAGATCGCGATGGTCTTCCAGGACCCCATGACCTCTCTGAACCCCGTGGTTCCCCTCGGGACCCAGCTGGGTGAGATCGTCGAGCGCCACTTCGGGCTGAGCAGGCGGGACTCACGAGCACGCGCGGCTGACCTGCTGACAACCGTGGGAATCCCGGACCCCAAACGCCGGCTCAAGGAGTACCCCCACCAGCTCTCAGGCGGTATGCGGCAGCGCGTGCTGATCGCGATGGCGCTGGCATGCGAGCCTCGGCTCCTCATCGCCGACGAGCCGACGACCGCCCTCGACGTCACCATCCAGGCGCAGATCCTCGAGCTGCTCAAGAGTCTGGTGGCCGACACCGGCGCCGCCCTACTGATGATCACCCACGATCTCGGGGTCGTCGCCGGCCTGTGCGACAGGGTTCACGTCATGTACTCAGGCCGCATCGTGGAGGCGGCAACGCGTGAGCGCTTGTTTGCCGAACCACGTCACCCGTACACCGGTGGGCTTCTGGAAAGCATTCCGCGGCTCGACACCCCCCGGGGCGCTCCGCTCCGCCCCATTCCGGGGTCTCCGACCCACGTGCTGCCGTGGGCCCAGGGCTGCGCCTTCGCGCCTCGTTGTCGAAACGTCACAGACACCTGCCGCCGGGACACGCCCGAGCTGGTGGCCGAACGTGACCGGGACCTGCGCTGTCACAACCCCTTGACGACGGACCAGGCGAAGAACAAGGTGTCCGGGTGAGCGCCCAGCCGGAGCCGCTGGTCTCGGTCCGCGGCCTGAAGGTGCACTTCCCGATCCGCAGCGGCCTCCTGATCGAGCGTGAGGTCGGCTCGGTCAAGGCTGTTGACGGTGTCGACCTCGACATCCCACGGGGCAGGACAGTGGGCCTGGTCGGGGAGTCGGGCTGTGGGAAGTCGACACTGGGACGCGCGATCCTGCGTCTTGCGCCGGTCACCGAGGGCAGTGTCATGTTCGAGGGAGTCGACGTGGCTTCGCTGAGGGGCGAGCATCTGCGCGAACGGCGGCAGGACATGCAGATGGTCTTCCAGGACCCCATGGCCAGTCTGAACCCCCGCCAAAGCGTCGAAACCATTCTCACCGAACCGCTGGCGGCACACGGGATCGCCTTCGACTCCGAGACTGGGGTACGCGATCTCCTGGAGCGGGTCGGCCTGCCTGCGTCCGCCGCGCAGAAGTACCCCCACGAGTTCTCCGGCGGACAGCGGCAGCGGATCGGGATCGCGCGGGCGATCGCGATGGAACCGAAGTTCGTGATCGCCGACGAACCTGTCTCCGCGCTTGACGTGTCCATCCAGGCGCAGGTGCTGAACCTGCTCGAGGAGCTGCAGGACGACCTCGGGCTCACCTACCTGGTGATCGCGCACGATCTCGCGGTCGTGCGCCACGTCTCTGACGAGGTGGCGGTGATGTACCTCGGTGGAATCGTCGAGCAGGCAACCTCCGACGACCTGTACGCCGAACCGCTGCATCCCTACACCAAGGCGCTGATGTCAGCGGTGCCGGTGCCGGACCCGGTCATAGAAGCGTCGCGTGAGCGGATCCTGCTCGCCGGCGACCTGCCCTCTCCGGCGAACCCGCCCAGCGGCTGCCGTTTCCACACCCGCTGCCCGTTCCGACAGCCGACGCTCTGTGACACCGAGCGACCGGCGCTCGTCGAGCACAAGACCGGTCACACGGTCGCCTGTCACTGGGCCAAAGAGATCGCGGCCGGCGAGATCACCCCTCACGAGGTCACGCCCGAGGACGTCGCGCTCACCTTCGACCCTGTCGCCGGCCCCGGAACCAGCGAGCCGCTGACGACCTTCTGACCGACTGGGGCAGAGGCAGCGACGCGCGGGACCGGCAGCGGCGGCGGGGTGCCGCCGAACGCCGGGCAGATGCTCTGGTGCGGGCACCAGCCGCACAGCGCGCTGCGGTTGGGACGCCAGTCACCGGTCTCCTGCGCGCGGCTGATCGCCTTCCAGATCGCCTCCACCTTGCGTTCGGTGGCGAGCAGGTCACGCTCCTCAGGGCAGTAGCGCAAGATCTCACCGCTGCCGAGGTAGACCAGCTGCAGCATCGCAGGGACGACACCCCTGGTCCTCCAGAGGACCAGCGCATAGAACTTCATCTGGAACAGCGCCTTGGCCTCGAACGCCTCGTGCGGCGCCTTGCCGGTCTTGTAGTCGACCACCCGGATCTGCCCCGAGGGCGCGACGTCGACCCGGTCGATGAAACCCCGAAGCAGCAGCTTGGAGTCCAACAGTGTCTCCACGTAGAGCTCCCGCTCTGCCGGCTCCAACCGGGTCGGGTCCTCGAGCGCGAAGTAGCGCGCCAGCGACTCGTGGCAGGAGGCCAGCCAGGCACCGACCTCGGGGCCCTCGGGACCGAACATCTCGGCGATCTCCGGATCCTCGGCCAGCACCGTCTCCCACGCCGGCTGCACCATTGCGCCCGCCTGAGCAGGCGTCCTCCGGGCGGCCGGCAGGTCGAAGAGGTCCTCGAGGATCTTGTGCACCACGGTGCCGCGAACGGCGTCCGGCGAGAACGGCTCCGGAAGCCGGTCGATGGTTCGGAACCGGTAGAGCAAGGGGCAGGCCAAGAAGTCGCCGGCCCGGCTCGGGGACAGCGATCCGAGCACGTCGACGCCGTCCACCGGCGTGCCCGGCCGAGGATCCGGTGCCGGCTGCGTCGGCTGCACGGCGGTTCCTCGCATTGCCGGGTCCGGTGTCATGGCACAAACCCTAGGCGAGGGCACCGACCATTCGTGGGCTCCAGCGCCTGCGTGGCGCCGGACAGCCGAGATAGCGTGGTTCCGTGCAGGCCGACCGCGGGAGCTCAGACCCCGCGCGCAGCATGCCCGCGCGCTCACGAGAGCCGGGCACGCTCCGGATCGGCCAGGTAGCCGGCGTGGACGTGCTGGTGCGCTCCTCGTGGCTGCTGATCGCCGGCGTGATCGCGGTCCTGCTCGCCCCTCAGGTGGACGCCGCGGCTCCGGGGCTCGGCGGCTGGAAGTACGTCGCCGGTCTCGCGTTCGCGGTCCTGCTCTACCTCTCGGTGCTGCTGCACGAGATGTCGCACGCCCTGATGGCTCGCCACTACGGGCTCCCGGTGAAGTCGATCACCTTGCACTTCCTCGGCGGCGTCACCGAGATCGAGGGTGAGCCGGAGACACCCGGACGCGAGTTCGGCATCTCCGTGGTAGGACCGCTCACCTCGATCGCCGTCGGCGCGGTCTTCCTCGGCCTGAGCCTCCTCACCTCCGGCGGCCTGGTGGCGCTCGGCGTCGGTGCCCTCGCCACCGCAAACCTGTTGGTCGGCGTCCTCAACCTGGTCCCCGGGCTGCCACTCGACGGAGGACGCGTCCTGCGAGCAGCGGTGTGGAAGGTGAAGGGAAGTCAGCACCAGGGCACGATCGTCGCCGGCTGGGGCGGTCGGATCACCGCGATCGTGGTGCTGGGGTGGCCGCTGGTCCGCGAGCTGGTGTTCGACGTGCCCGTGACCCTGGTGGACTTCCTGCTCGTCTTCGTGATCGCGGCGTTCCTGTGGAGCGGTGCCAGTGCCTCGATCGTCTCCGCAAAGGTACGTCGCCGGCTCCCGGCGCTGCGGGCTCGAGCCCTCGCTCGCCGCAGTCTCGCTGTGGCACACGACCTACCCCTGGCCGAGGCGGTACGACGAGCCCAGGAGCAGCAGGCGGGAAGCATCGTGGTCCTCGCCTCCGACGGGCGGCCCACCGGGATCGTCAACGAGGCCGCGGTCCTCGCCACGCCCGAGGACCGGCGGCCGTGGCTCCCGGTCAGCGCGGTCTCCCGCACCATGGAGGAGGGGCTCACCTTCTCCGCCGACCTGGCCGGGGAGCCGCTGATCCGGGCCATGCAACGCACGCCTGCCACCGAGTACCTCCTCATCGAGTCCGACGGCAGCGTCTACGGCGTGCTGACCGCAGAGGACGTGGACAAGGCCTTCGCCGCTTCCCGGTGACGGCGCCGATAGGCTGCGCGTCATGCCTGCAGAGCCGGTCGATGACCCTGCGTGGGCCGGGGTCCGTCGGGGGCCGCTGCAAGCCGGCGAGTGGGTGCGGCTGACCGACACCAAGGGCAGACGTCACAACATCAACCTCGAGCCGGGCGGCCGGTTCTTCACCAACCGAGGGTCCATCGACCACGACGACCTGATCGGACGACCCGAGGGCTTCACCGTCGCGTCCTCGGCCGGCGGGGAGTACCTCGTCTTCCGGCCGCTGCTCAACGAGTTCACGGTCTCGATGCCTCGTGGCGCCGCAGTCGTCTACCCCAAGGACGCAGGCCAGATAGTCGCTCTCGCCGACATCTTCCCGGGTGCCCGGGTGCTCGAAGCCGGTGCCGGCTCCGGCGCCCTCAGCTGCGCCCTGCTGCGTGCCGTGGGACCGCGCGGCGTCGTCTCGTCCTTCGAGCGGCGTGCGGACTTCGCGGAGGTCGCGGTCGCGAACGTGACGCAGTTCTTCGCCGGGAAGCACCCGGCCTGGCGGATGACCGTCGGTGACCTGGTGACCTCGTTGCAGGACCCCTCGGGCGAGGCGGACACCAGAGCGGACATGGACCGCGCCGTGCTGGACATGCTGGCCCCCTGGGAGTGTGTCGCGGCCGTCGCCGAGGCGCTGGTTCCCGGTGGCGTGCTGTGCTCGTACGTCGCCACCACCACGCAGCTGGGACGGGTCGTGGAGACGTTGCGGGCGCACGGCGGGTTCACCGAACCGCACTGCTGGGAGAGTCTGGTGCGCGACTGGCACGTCGAGGGCCTGGCGATCCGCCCGAGCCACAAGATGATCGGCCACACCGGCTTCCTGGTCACCGCACGACGGATGGCACCCGGGGAGCGCGCGCCCACGAAGAAGCGCCGACCCGCTCCGGGCGCCTACGGCGTCGACTACCAGGGACCGCGACCGGGCGACGTGCCACCGCAGGCCGGCGAGGCTGGCACCGAGGAGGCAAGGACCGAGCCGTCTCGAGGCGAGCCGTACGGCGGATGAGCAGCCGGTGACGGCGCTTGCAACGATTCGGCGACACGTCGTGCGCGCCTGGCCTGTTTAGCCTTCACATCTATCCCGCCGCAGGTAGGGTCGAAAAGCACAGCCCATGCTGCGGAGGTGACATTCGTGCCAGCGTCAGACAGTGGTACCGGACGGTCGGGTTCTCGCACGCCCGAGGAGCTGCGCAGCCAGCTCGGCTTTCTCGAGGACGAGGTCACCGACCTGCGTCGCCGGCTCGCGGAGAGCCCTGTGCACTCGCGGGCGATCGAGCAGCGGCTGAGCGAGACCCAGCGGTCGCTGGCCGCGGTCACCGCGCAGAACGAGCGGCTCGCCCAGACCCTGCGCGAAGCGCGTGACCAGATCACCAGCCTCAAGGAGGAGGTCGACCGGCTCGCCCAGCCGCCGGCCGGTTTCGGGACCTTCCTGAACCACAACGACGACGACTCGATCGACGTGTTCACCGGCGGCCGCAAGCTGCGGGTGAACGTCAGCCCCTCGGTTGACCTTGGCACGCTGCAACGCGGTCAGGAGGTGATGCTCAACGAGGCCCTCAACGTGGTCGCCGCGCTCGACTTCGAGCAGGTCGGCGAGGTGGTGATGCTCAAGGAGATCCTGGCCGACGGTGACCGGGTGCTGGTGATCGCCAACGCCGACGAGGAGCGGGTCGTCCGGATCGCCGAGCCCCTGCGTGCCTCGCCTTTGCGCGCGGGAGACTCGCTGCTGCTCGACAGCCGGTCCGGCTACGTCTACGAGCGCATCCCCAAGTCGGAGGTCGAGGAGCTCGTCCTCGAAGAGGTGCCCGACATCGACTACGAGAAGATCGGCGGCCTGATCCGGCAGATCGACCAGATCAGGGACGCGATCGAGCTGCCGTACCTGTACCCGGAGATGTTCAAGGAGCACCAGCTCAAGCCGCCGAAGGGCGTCCTGCTCTACGGACCGCCCGGCTGCGGGAAGACGTTGATCGCCAAGGCGGTCGCGAACTCTCTGGCGAAGAAGGTCGCGGCCAAGACGGCAGAGAAGAGCGGGGACGGGCAGGCGGTCAAGGCGGGCCGGTCCTTCTTCCTCAACATCAAGGGCCCCGAGCTGCTGAACAAGTACGTCGGCGAGACCGAACGTCACATCAGGCTGGTCTTCCAGCGGGCCCGGGAGAAGGCGAGCGGCGGTACGCCGGTCATCGTGTTCTTCGACGAGATGGACTCCCTCTTCCGCACCCGCGGCTCAGGGGTCTCCTCCGACGTCGAGAACACCATCGTCCCGCAGCTGCTCAGCGAGATCGACGGTGTCGAGGGGCTGGAGAACGTCATCGTCATCGGGGCCTCCAACCGTGAGGACATGATCGATCCCGCGATCCTGCGACCGGGCCGCCTCGACGTGAAGATCAAGATCGAGCGTCCCGATGCGGAGTCCGCGCGCGACATCTTCTCCAAGTACCTCACCGCGGATCTGCCCCTGCACAGCGACGACCTCGCAGAGTTCGGCGGCGAGCCCCGGGCCTGCGTGGAGGGGATGATCCAGGCGACCGTCGAGCGGATGTACACCGAGACCGAGGAGAACCGGTTCCTCGAGGTGACCTACGCCAACGGCGACAAGGAGATCTTGTACTTC
>CADCUJ010000021.1 GCA_902805855.1 uncultured Nocardioidaceae bacterium | reverse complement strand
GGGCTGCGAGCCGCAGCAGCAACAGCGCGTCGCAGCGGGCGACAGGCGATGACTTGCGGCCCAGGACCGGGTCTGAGTACGAGAACCCGCAGAGAGGAACCGTGATGACCACCTACACCGCAGATCTGTTCATGTCCCTCGACGGCTTCGGAACGGGGCCCGTCGGCTACTGGGGCAAGGAAGGGCCCGAGCTGTCAGCGGAGCGGAGGCGGGTCTTCTTCGAGGGCGAAGACGAGACGCTGGTACTCGGGGCGAACACCTACCGCGCGATGGAACGGTTCGCAGCCGCATCCGCGGACAACCCGGACTTCCAGGCGCTCACCGCCCGCACGAAGTTGGTCATCTCTCGCACGCTTGAGACGCCGCTGAGCTGGGCGAATTCGACGCTGATCACCGAGGACGCAGTCACCGGGGTCGCCCGTCTCAAGCGCGAGTCGTCCGTTCCGCTGCGCTCGCACGGCAGCATCTCGATGAACCGCGCACTGTTAGCCGCCGGCCTGGTCGACAGACTGGAGATCCTGGTGTTCCCCATTATCACCGGCGCCTCCGGTGCCGACCCGATCCTGGCCGGCCTGCCTGATATCGACCTCGAGCTGGTGCAGTCTCGGCTCCTCGACGGACGCATCCAGCAACTGGCCTACGTCCCGACCGTCTTGCCACAGCCTCTCGGCGTTCCCTCGTAGCAGTCACGCGTTGACGACGGTGATGTGCAGATCTTGGACGAGCAGGATGACGACGTGTGGCGGGTCTCGGGGCCCGGCTCTGGTTCGCCGTGCTGCTCGGCCGCAGGTTCGAGTCCGGTCAGGCCGAGGTCACCGTGCCCCGAGCTGGCCTCGCGCGGTCGGAGGTTGAGGCCGGGTCGCTGAGGAGGCGGACGGCCAGTCGCGCTGCCTGCGTCCGGAGGTCCGGAACGGCTGCGACTTCCCACTCGATCCCTCGACGTGCGGCGCCCACCGCGAACATGGCCGGGTTCGTACGACCTGCCGAGTCGATGACCGCCCCTTCCGGACTCAGGTCCAACCCGAGCCCGAGACGGTGAGGCCTGATCGCGCGCTGTTCCAGCAGGCAGTCCACCAGCCGGTTCCAGCCGCGAGTGGGCACAGGGGCTGGTCCGGTGCAGTTGATGACCCGGTCGAACCGCCAGGGGTCGACGTCTTCGACGCGGGCGATCTGGAGATCGCCGGACTGCTGCAGACTTGCAATGTGCGCTGCCATCTCCGGAGGTATGCGGTGGCGCCTGATCTCCCAGTGGCGAGCGAACTGCACGATGAACCGGTCTTGGTCTTCCGACGAGAAGCCTGCCCATAGACTGTTGGCGCTCGCGCGGACAGAGTCGACAACGTCTCGCCAGTCTCCACCTACCTCTCCTAGGTCGGCGACTCGCTCCTGAACCCGCCTCAGGACCGTGTCCAGATCCCCGCATCCCGGGTCGAAGATGTCGTGGGGTCGCCGGCTGCCGGGCCGGTGCGCGGTCGGCAACAGGCCGCGCCTAGACACCGCGGTGAAGCGAGTGCCTGGTGCCGTCTTCTGCAGCTGTGCCACGACGTCGACCATCGTGAGCCCCGTTCCGAGCAGGAGCACCTCGCAGGAGCTTCTCACCCGCTGGACCACGTCGTCTGCCCACGGATCCGCAAGGTAGCGGTCGCCGAGGACCTCGAAACTGCTGTGCCGTCGGGGGGGTGGATTGCCGAGTGCGAGGACGACGACGTCTGACTCGATCGTCGCGCCGCACGACAGCTGCACCAGCGACTGTCCTCCGTGGCGCCGGACATTGACCACCGTGCCGTGCAGCCGGTGGAGAGCGCTGCCGTCCGGTACGGGGGTGCTCTCGAAGACTGCAACGAGATAGCGGCCGTACAACGCTCTGGGGAGAAAGGAGGTCGGCGTCGCGGAAATGCCCTGCTCAATGCACCATCGCAGCAAGTGATCCGGGTCTCCCTCGACTGCGCTGAGCCGGCCGGCGAAGTTGTTGAGTGTGTGCAGCGGCTCCTTGGTCCGATAGGCGAGCCCAGGTCCGATCACCCCACCCCGCTCGATGATGGTGACCTCCACCGGGTGAGCTTGACCTGCGGTCCGTAGAAGATGGGCGGCGGTGATGACGCCCGCAGCACCTCCGCCCACCACAACGACGCGCCGCGGCGCGGATCGACCCTTCACGCCCTGGACCAAACGTCCCCTCGTCGTTCTCTCAGCTGGTCGAGATTCCACCTATTCCTCCTGTGTCACATCTCGGGTCGCGACCCAGCGCATCACGCCGTTCGGTTCTAGTATGTCGACCAACTTACTGTAGTAATGTCACCTGGAGAAGGACACCCTCGATGGTCCTGTCACTGGAGATCGATCAGCGGGGCCAAGGGACGAGGCGCTGCGCCCACCGCGGGGAGGTCGTGCCCGTGCAGCCACGCCTCGCAGTACCGCGGTGGTGGAGTCGAGTTCGGCGATGCTGCCTCCGGCAGGTCAGGTGCCCTGAGCCTCCGGTGCAGGCGGCAGGCCGCCGAGGAAAGGCCGGATGGCCGCGGCGAGCGGGCCGGGCGCGGAGTAGTTCAGGGCATGTCCGTGGCCGGGCAGAACGGCGAGACGGCCGTCGGGCAGCGCGTCGGTCACCTCGTGCGCCCATCGCTGCGGTACGACGGCGTCACGGCCCCCGCGCACCACGAGCACGGGCTTGGCGACCGCCGGAAGACTCGCTTCGAGGGGGTGGGCCAACCCGTGCCGGGCCGTGGCCAGCGCCCGCCGTACGCCGCACGCGCGGTAGTCGCCGGCGACGATGCGGGTCAGACGGGGGTCTTCATGGACGGCGGTGCGAACCAGTCGGAGGGCCTGAACAACGAGACTGCGGCCGCGGCGGTCGAAGGTGGGGCCGATCAGTACCGCGCGGGTGAAGGCACACGGCCGCTGAGTCATCGCTTCCACCGCGACCTGGCAGCCGAGGGAGTTGGCGACCACCGCCGGCTCGGTGAGCCCGACATCGTCGAGCCAGGCCAGAAGTGCGGTGGCCAGCCCGGGGATGTCTAGCGCGGCGGGCGGGTGGCCACTGGCACCGAAGCCCGGCAGATCAGGTATGTGGAGTCGAAAGTTGGACGCGAGCTCTCGAGCGAGAGGGAGCATGTAACGACCCGACACACCCAAGCCGTGCAGCAACACCACGTCGGCGCCACCCACTCTGGCGTCAATCACACGGGCATGAAGCTGCAGACCCTGCACCCGGGTCCATACCGACGAGCAGATGCCCCCCGGAAGTTGCGAATCGCTATCGTTCATTCCGACTCCCTGCCTCCCGCGCCAGTCGTCGAGTCGGTTCGCTGCACGCCGCCAAGTCCCGAGACACGAAGGTGTGGGCACCGGGCGTCTCGAGGTAGCGACGGCAGCGTGACTCTGCGAGACAGCTCGCCCGGTCCGTCAGATGTACCGAGTCCAGGCACCATCGCAGCACCATCTTCGGCAGCGGCCTCGCATCCGGCGCGCCCGGCGCATGCTGACGCCTTCCGGAGCGGTGGCGTCTCACATGGGCCCAAGTGACGTAAGGAGAAACGATGCCGGTGGCAAGCTGCACACTTTCTGGTATGCCGTCGGCACGCGCGGCGGCAACAACTTTTGTGGGAGGCTCCTCGCCTCCGCGGCACTCCACCGCCTAGTGGCTCGTCCGTCCCCGCTGTGACCGCAAGGTGGCGGGGATGAGCCGATCGGCGAGCAGACCGGTGACGGCGCTGTAGACGCCCTTGTGCAGCACGTCGATGCGCCTCTCGGGCGGCGGCCAGTCGGCGGGTGGGGCCCCGACGCCTGTCGCATTCTCCAGTGTCTGGTCGAATCCGAGTCGCACAGCGGTGTGGAGGGCGTTCGCCCTGGTCCCGCGGATGCCGGTCACGGCCCAGACGCCGCGCAGGGCGCCGAGCAGGGCCCCGGTTCCCCAGTGCATGGCATGGTTCCAGCCGGCAGGCTGGTCGCGGTCGTCGGCCGGACGACCCAACAGGGTCAGCAGGGTGCGTGCCGGGACGTAGGAGCTCTGGCGACCGGTGAGCATCTGCTCGGTCTTCTCCGCCACGGTCATCGCCGCAGCCCCGGCGAGCCCAGCGGCGACCCCGCCGAGCGCGGCACGGCCCATCCGTGCGGTGCGCCCGGTCACGGCTGTCCGTGGGTGCCGACGTGGGTCTCGAGTCGTTCACCGCGCTGCGTCAGCCGCACCCGCTCCACATGGCCGGCCAGGTCGGCAAGCCGGCGACTGGCGACTCGAAGTACCCGCCCGGTGGTCGCATGCGAGCGCCGTCCGGCATAGTCCAGGCCATCCCTGGTCCGGTCGATGAGTGACAACGGAACTGCCGCTACAGCGTTGCCCGGAGGACGGCGCGCCACCAATGGATGGGCACGGGTGGGCGCAGCGCGCCGTACCAGCTCCCAGGCGACCCCCAGCCGACGCAGCGTTGTGGTGCTGACGGCGTCCTGCAACCGGGGGAGCAGGACATCCTCCTCGTCGCGTACGTCATGGCGCAGCACGACAACGGACCGCTCGAGCAGCGTGGGCCGGTCGGGGTCGCCGGGCCGGCTGCGCTCGAGGCCGGCCATCAGCTCGGTGATCTCCTGATGCTCGAGCTCCACCCGCGTGGTGAGCTCCTCACCGTCTGGCAGCGCACGGCGCAACACCGGCCAGAGCACGGCCTCCTCGGCGAAGGCATGGCTGAACACCAGCCGGCAGATCCGGTTGAGCAACTCCTGTTGCTCCTCGCCAGTCACAGCAGGCAGTCGGTCCAGCAGCCGGTCCAGCCGGGCGTGATCCACCTTCTGTCTGGTCAGCACGCTGAGCCTGCCGCCGAGTTGAGCGGTGTCTTGTCGGGCCAGTGATGTCATCGCCAGTGATCACTCTCGTCTGAACGGCTGCCGTCGGCAGGCCTCGGCCGACTTGATGTTCCGGGTGCCTGTGCCCGAAGAGACCGCCCCCGCTGGGCGTACCAGCGGGGGCGGCCGTCTACCGGAAGCGTTTATCGGTGGCCGGCGTCGCGGTCGTCGTCGTAGGGCTCGCGGCTGCCGGACTTGGCCAGTCCGCGGCTGACCATGTAGCCGATGGCAAGCAGGGTGATGTGGAACCACGCCTCCTGGGTGCCGTAGTCGGTCTCGTCGGCGACCGCGGAGGCGATCAGGACTCCGAGCACCGCCAAAGCGAACACGATGAGCTCGGTGGTCTTGTAGGCCGACTTGGTCTCGGTGCTGATGCGTCGGACGGGCATCGGGGTCTCGGTGGCGACCCCGCTAGCAGTCGCTCCGTCCGTCGCGGCCCCGCTAGCGGTCGCTCCGTCGGTGGTGTAACTCGACATATCGCTTTCCCTTCAGGATGTTCTTCTTGGCCTGGAGGTCCCCCTGCTTGAGCCACCAGCAACCCTCGGTGCCCACCGCAAACGTCAGGTAAACCTTGAGGCTTTTGAATTCCCGACAACCGGGCGCCGGTCAGGGCCGTTCCGGGGCACACCTGCTTTGGTCCGTGGGCGCCCGCATTTGCCGGAGGGGCGAGGCTCTCACCCTCATCTGTCGATGTCCGGTCGAGTGCGGTGCGAAGGTCCATGACGCGTGGTGAGTTCCTTCCTGCGGCGTCGGTAGGCTCTGCGCCATGGCGTGGACCGTGCGGGACGTGACCGCTCTGCTCGAGGGCACGTACCACCCGTCCTGGGCCGAGGACTGGGACGCCGTGGGCCTGGTCTGTGGTGACCCGCACGCGGCCGTGGCCAAGGTGCTTCTCGCCGTCGACCCCCATCCGGGTGTGGTCGCCGAGGCCCGGTCGTGGGGGGCAGACCTGCTCGTCTGCCACCATCCGCTGCTGCTCAAGCCGGTGCACTCGGTTGCGGCTGACTCGCCCAAGGGACGGGCCGTGCACGAGCTGGTCAGCGCGAGCTGTGCGCTCTTCACCGCGCACACGAACGCGGACTCGCCGGCCTTCGGGGTCAACGAGGCACTTGCCCGGGCGCTCGGGCTGCAAGACGTGCGAGTGCTCGTCCCGGCCGCTGACCAGATCGACAAGCTCGTGTCGTTCGTCCCGCGGCAGGAGGCGGAGACGATTCGCAAGGCGATCACGGACGCGGGAGCAGGCTCGATCGGGGATTACGCGGGCTGCACCTTCACCACGGAGGGGACCGGTCGGTTTCGACCACTCGCCGGATCCGATCCGGCGATCGGCCAGGTGGGGGAGCCGGAGCAGGTCGCCGAGTCCCGCGTCGAGGCGGTCTTCCCCCGGCACCGGCGTCAGCGGGTCATCGAGGCGATGCGAGCCGTACACCCTTACCAAGAGCCAGCGTTCGACGTGCTGGAGCTGGCCGACATCCCCGGATCGGGAAGGCGCGCCCGCGGAATGGGCCGGATCGGCAGGCTCGCCGCGCCGATGTCGCTGCAGGACTTCGCACGCTCGGTGCGGGCGGCACTGCCGCAGACCGCGCACGGTGTGCGGGTCGGCGGCGACCCCGAGCGGCAGGTGGAGACGGTCGCAGTGGCCAGCGGGGCCGGCGACTTCCTGCTCGAGACCGTGCTGTCCACCGATGCCGATGTCTACCTCACGTCCGACCTGCGCCATCACCGGGCCGGGGAGTTCCTGGAGCACGCCGGACCGGCGCTGGTCGACGTCGCGCACTGGGCTGCGGAGTGGACGTGGCTGCCCGTGCTGGAGGACAAGCTGCGCGCGGAGCTCACCGCTGGGCACCAGGTGGAGGACGACGTGGAGTACGACGTCGAGGACGACGAGGTCGAGATCAAGGTGAGCACCCTGTGCACCGACCCATGGAGCTTCCGGCTGTGACCACGCAAGGACGCCAGTGAAAGCCGATCCCTTCGCCCTGCTGAAGCTGCTGGACGTCCAGGTGCTCGACTCCAGGCTGGACCAGCTGCGGCACGGGCTCGAGCACATGCCCGAGGCCGGCGAGCTGGCGTCGCTGCGCCAGCAACGCACGGAGGTCGACAACCGTGCACGCGATGTCCGGGTCAGCGTCGACGACCTCACCCGTGAGCAGAAGAAGGCGGACGCCGACGTGGAGCAGGTCAAGGCGCGTCGGAAGCGGGACCAGGACCGGATCGACCAGGGCCTGGTGGCGAACCCCAAGGACCTGGAGCGGATGCAGGGTGAGCTGGTCTCCCTGGCCCGGCGGATCACCAGCCTGGAGGACACCGAGCTCGAGGTGATGGAGCAGCTCGAAACGGCCCAGCACGAGCTCGACTCACTCACCGTCGAGCTCGCCGGACTGGACGAACAGATCGCCTCGGTCAGTGCCGAGCTGGACGAGAAAGCCGGGACGCTGAACCAGCAGCTTGCCGAGTCGGGGGAGGAGCGCAAGCAGGTGGCGGCGGAGCTGCCAGAGGACCTGATGGCGCTCTACGACCGGTTGCGTGTGCAGAAGGGCGGGGTGGGAGCCGCAGCCCTGCGTGCTCGCCGCTGCGGCGGTTGCCGGCTCGAGCTGAACGCCGCCGACCTCGGTGTGATCGCGAAGGCGCCCAGTAACGAGGTCCTGCGCTGTGAGGAGTGCAACCGAATCCTGGTGCGGACCTCGGAGTCCGGCATCTGATGCGCGCCGAGCACGCCTCGGTCGTGGTGGAGGCGGACGGAGGGTCTCGCGGCAACCCCGGACCGGCGGCGTACGGCGCCGTCCTCATGCAGGCGGGCAGCGGTGAGGTGATCGCCGAACGTGCCGAGTGCATCGGTGTGGCGACGAACAACGTCGCGGAGTACCGCGGCCTGCTGGCCGGTCTGGAGCTCTACAACGAGCATGCCCCGGGCGCCGACCTCGAGGTGCGGATGGACTCAAAGCTGGTCATCGAGCAGATGTCCGGCAACTGGAAGATCAAGCATCCGGACATGAGGCCGCTGGCGGTCGCGGCGCAGCGGCTGGCGCCCGCGGGTACGACGTTCACCTGGATCCCCCGTGAGCAGAACCGGTACGCCGACCGGATCCTGAACGAGGCCCTGGACACCCAGGCCGGGAAGCCGTCGCGGAGAGCCGACACATCGCCTGGGAGGCGCACTCGGCCCGAGGACCTCGGCACTCCGACCACGATGGTCCTCGTCCGCCACGGCGAGACGGCGCACACCGCGGCGAGGCGGTTCAGTGGGCGTGGGGGAGACGACCCCGCCCTCACCGCCGACGGCGCCGCCCAGGTCAGGGCGACCGCGGACTGGCTCGCCCCGCTGGCCGAGGAGGTCGACGCCGTGGTCAGCTCGCCGCTTCGGCGTGCCCGGGAGACCGCGGAGATCCTCGCCGCCCGGCTCGACCGGACCGTCGAGATCGAGGACGGCCTGGCCGAGGCCGCTTTCGGCACCTGGGACGGGATGACCTTCGTCGAGGTGCAGGAGCGCTACCCCGACGACCTGGACGCCTGGCTCGGATCGATGGACATCGCGCCGGGTGGCGGGGACTCGATCGCGGCGATGGACCAGCGGGTCCGACGCGCCCGCGACCGTCTGCTGGCGGGGTACCCCGAGAAGTCGGTGCTCGCGGTCTCCCACGTGACCCCGATCAAGCTGATGGTGCGGATGGCGCTCGGCGCACCGCTCGAGGCGGTCTACCGGATGGAGCTCGCCCCCGCCTCGGTGTCGGTCATCTCGTGGTTCGCGGACGGGCGGGCATCCGTCCGGATGCTGAACGCGAGGCCGATGGAGTCCGCCTTCATCGGCCGGTGACGGCGACCCGCCCGGGACTGGGTCCGGCGCGCATATGCTGTTGCGGCTGATCCACGATCGGAGGAGCTGCCTTGCCGAGACAAGTCGTGCGGGCCCACCACGCCAACGGCGATGCTCTGCGGAGAGGGATCTCCGCGATCCAGGCGGAGATCGACGTGTCACCGGACTTTCCGCCCGAGGTCGAGGCGGCCGCGCGAGAGGCAGCGGAGAACCCCAAGCTCCCCGAGCTGGACCGCACCGACATCCCGTTCGTAACGATCGACCCCGAGACGTCGCTGGACCTGGATCAGGCGCTGCACATCGAGCGGGACCCGTCGCCGCGCCGCGGAGGGGATGCCGGCTACGTGGTCTACTACGCGATCGCCGACGTCGCCGCCTTCGTGGAGCCGGGTGGACCGGTCGACCGGGAGGCGAACCGGCGGGGGGAGACGTTGTACGGCGCGGACTCGAAGATCCCGTTGCACCCCAAGGTGCTCTCCGAGGGGGCCGCGTCCTTGCTGCCCGACCAGGTACGTCCCGCGCTGCTGTGGACCTTGAGGGTCGACTCGACCGGCGAGGGCACGGACGCTGTGGTCGAGCGGGCACTGGTGCGCAGCCGCGCCAAGCTCGACTACCAGAGCGTGCAGACGCAGATCGACCAGGGCACGGCCGACGAAGTGTTCACGCTGCTGCGTGAGGTGGGCGAGCTGCGAGACAGGCGCGAGGCCGCCCGAGGCGGCATCTCACTTCCCCTCCCCGAGCAACAGATCATCATCGACGGCGACGACTGGTTCCTGGGCTTCCGCAGCATGCTGCCGGTCGAGGAGTGGAACGCACAGATCTCGCTGCTCACCGGCATGGCCGCCGCGTCACTGATGGTCTACGGGGGCACCGGACTGTTGCGCACGCTGCCGCCACCGGCGCCTCGCGAGGTGCAGAGGTTGCACCGCACCGCGAACGCGCTGGACATCGAGTGGCCGGCCGAACAGCTCTACCCGGACTTCATCCGCTCACTCGACCCGACCAGGCCAACTCACGCAGCCATGGTGCTTGCTTGCACCCAGCTGCTTCGGGGGGCCGGGTACGTGGGCTTCGACGGCGCCGTACCGGACCAACCGTTGCACTCCGCCCTGGCGTCGGAGTACGCCCATGTCACCGCGCCGCTTCGTCGCCTGGTCGACCGGTATGCGTTGGAGGTCTGCGTCGCATTGTGCGCGGAGACCGAGGTGCCCTCGTGGGTGCTGGACAAGCTGCCTGTCCTCCCGCGCACGATGCAGGAGTCGGGGAGGAAGGCGGCTCTCTACGAGAGCTCGATCCTGGCGCTGCTGGAGGCGGCCGTGCTGCACCGCCACGTGGGCAAGACGTTTCCCGCGGTCGTCGTGGCGCTCGCCAACGACGAGGGGACCGAGGGTGACGTGGTGATCCAGGAGCCGGCGATCGAGGCGAGGGTCACCGGTGGACGGGAGCTGCGGCTCGGAACCCACGTGACCGTGCGGCTCGCGGAGGCGGACGTGCAGGCTCGCAGCGTGCGTTTCGAGCTGGCCTGAGACCCGCGGGCCGTCCGCCGCCTATCATGGACGCGGATGAGCTGGCCGGGCGACCGCGCGGAGCCGGTGACGTGTCACCTGCTCCTCGAGGAAGGTCCGGGCTCCGCAGGGCAAGGTGGTGGGTAACGCCCACCCGGGGTGACCCGCGGGACAGTGCCACAGAAAACAGACCGCCGGAGCTGGCTTGCTGGCAGCGCCGGTAAGGGTGAAACGG
>CADCUJ010000020.1 GCA_902805855.1 uncultured Nocardioidaceae bacterium | reverse complement strand
CCGTTCGGACAGCCACCCAATAAATGTTGGGGAGTCTGCCTGCCAGTAGCGGCGACTGTCAAGGGCTTGTTTGGGGGTGCGCGACCTCGGCGTCGAACGGAGGCGCGGCGGGTGGTTCAGGCCTTCTCGGCGCCGACGATCTTGGCCCAGACGATCACGTTGTCGAGGTAGCGGTTGTTCTCCTCGTCGTACTCACCGCCGCAGGTGATCAGCCGCAGCTCGGAGCGCGAGGGTTGGGAGTAGACGGCGTCGGTGGGGAAGTTGTTCTTGGCGAAGCTGCCGATCTTGGTGACCTCGAAGATGGTGGTCACGCCGTCGGCGCGCCGTACCTCGACCTGGTCACCGCGCCGGAGGTCGCCAAGCTTGAGGAAGACCGCGGGGCCGTTGTAGGTGACATGCCCAGAGATCACCGTGGCCCCCGGGATCCCGGGTGGCGGTGACGGTGTGAACCAGGCGGCCTGCTCGGCGACTGTGGGCGTCTCCATGACGCCGTCCTCGTCCAGCCCGACGTCGACCAGGCCGGCGTCGACTCCGATCTCGGGGATCTCGACCCGAACCGGCCGGGAGTACTTGAGGGCGTTCACCACCGGTTTCGGAGCAGGCTTGCCCGCGTCCGGCTTCGCGGCTGGCTTCTTGCTGGCCTGCTCGTCCGGAGCGGAGGCATCGGCGGGTGGCGCCGGTGCCTGTGCCTGACCGCCCGGAGGCGACGACGGTGCGGGATCCTGGGAAGCGATCCCGACGGCCACCGCCGTCGCTCCGGTGCAGGCAAGAAGGACGGCGGCGACCGTCGCTGTCAAGCGCGTCCGCCGCCGTCCCTTCTCAGAGCTGTCCGACATTGTCAGGACTTGACGCCCGCCTCGGCGGCACGCCGACGAACGATGAGCGCTCCGGCGGTGCCGAGCAGCGCCGCGCCGCCAAAGGCGAACAGCGGCATGTTCTCGGTCCCACTGGTGCTGCCGGCTCCGGTCTCGACCGAACCGGACGGGGAGACCTCACCGCAGGTGGCCGGGTTGGTGGCCTCCTCCGGGATGCCCTTGACGCCCAGCGACTTGGCGAAGACCGACTCGCCGAGTGCCTGGAGGTCGTACTTGTCGTTGCCGTTCACGTCCAGACCGTGCTGCACGATGTGCAGGTTCTCGACGTTCTCGGTGATGCCGGCGGGGATCGCGCTGGCCGGGACCGTGCGGCTGTAGTCCAGGTTACCGCTGGCGTCCGCGATCGGCATCCGCTCGACCGCAAGTCCGCTGTCGGCGCTCGCGTCGCCCTTGGTGGTCAGCGACACCATCACGCCGCCGTACTGCGGGACACCCTCTTCGGTGGCGACCTGGCCGTCACCGTTCTTGTCGGCCGAGGCCGGCGGGCAGAAGAAGTCACCCGATGCCGCACCGTGGATGTGCTGGGCGTGCGGCATGTTGGGCGTGAAGCCGCTGCCCGTGATGTCGACGGTCATGCTGCCGTCGGAGTTGGTCGTGATCGTGGCGGAGGCGTTGGCGCCACTGCCGTTGAGCTCGTTGAGCGTGAAGTCCACGGTGTCCGCCTGCGCGGGGGCCGCGAACATGAGGGGTACGGCCGCCACACCGAGGGTGGCAAGCGCCTTGCGGTACTGCATCTGGTTCTCCTTGTCGTTGGAGTCCTGTCGTAGTGAGTTCGTTGGGTGCCCGGCAGTGGATTGGACAATCCCGGGTACATTTCACTCTTGTGGCTCGACGTGGCTGTTTTCGCTGGTCAGCGACCCCTCCTGAGTCGGGGTTACCAGTCCCGGGCGCGTCCGACGCCGAACCTTTGCCATGACCGAGCGCCCGCTTCCCTCGAGGCACGGGCCACTGCGCCTGTTCCGGGGTGCGGTGGTGGGTACCTTCGCCTCAGCGTTCGCGACCTGGGCGCACCTGCTGGCGGGTGGACCGCTGCCGGAGGCGGTGACCCTGTGGCTGCTGACCGCCGCGGCGGTCGCGGGATGCGTGATCGCCAGTCGGTGGGCGTGGCGGCTGCCGGGCCTCCTCGCGGCGATGCTGCTGGCCCAGGGCTCGTTCCACGTCGGCCTCGGTGTGTACGGACCCGGCGGCTCAGGTCCCTCCGGGTTTCCCGGCCCGGCCGCTCACGCCGGCCATGGCGTCCATGACGCTGCCGTCGGTCCCGGCGCGGGCGGTTCCGGCTTCCTCGGGCTCGCCCTACCGGACACCGGGATGCTCATGCTGCACGCGGCAGCAGCGCTGCTGCTCGCGGTTGCGCTGCGCCACGGCGAGAGCGTCCTCGGCGGGCTCGTCGACATCGTCGGTCTGCGACCGGCCCGGTCGGTGCGGGACGCTGTGGTGGCGGTGCCGACCACCAAGCAGGCCCTGGGCGTCACCGCCCTCGCGGCTCTGCGCGCGTACGAACCGGTCCGGCTGTGCTGGGCCAGAGGTCCTCCTGCGTAGGTGAGCCCCTCCCACCACCGGTTCCGCCGGTGGCTCTCACCTGACCTCCTTTCGCGACAGAGGACTCTCATGAAACCTGCGACAACGCTGCTTCGGGCGGCGACAACTCTTGCCATCACCTCCGGAGCGGTACTCCTCGCTGCCACCGCGGCCACGGCCCATGTCACCGTCTCCTCACCCGATGCCGAGCCCGGCGGCTTCGGCAAGCTGGTCTTCCGGGTGCCCAGCGAGTCGGAGACGGCCAAGACCGTGTCGGTCACCGTCACCTTGCCGGCCCAGTCACCGTTCGCGTTCGTCAGCACGAAGGCGATGCCTGACTGGACCGCCGAGACGAAGACCGAGAAGCTCGCCGAGCCGGTCGAGTCCGACGGGTTCAAGATCACCGAGGCGGTCACCGAGGTCACCTGGACCGCCGACAAGGGCAGCGCCCTCAGCTCTGGCGAGTTCACCGAGCTCGAACTGTCGGTCGGCCCGTTCCCCGAGGACGTGCAGTCGCTGACGCTGCCTGCCTCCCAGGTCTACTCCGACGGCGAGGTCGTGGACTGGGACCAGCCCACCGTCGAGGGTGAGGCCGAGCCGGAGCATCCGGCACCGGTGCTCGAGCTGGCATCTGGAACCTCTGCGGCCGGGTCGGGCTCCGAGCCGAGGAGCGCGACGGGTGGCCCCGAGGCCACCGAAGCGGCCCCCGGCTCGGACGGGCCGGCCAGGATGCTGGGTGGCGCCGGCGTCGCCCTCGGTGCACTCGCGATCGGCATCGCCCTTCGCGGCCGAAGGAGAGGCACCGCATGAAGCAGTCGGTGATCACGCCGTCCGCCAGGATCCTCGGCGTCCTCGCGGCGGTTGCTCTCACGCTGTTGGCCTCCGGAGGGCCTGCCGCCGCGCATGCCGAGCTCGCGTCGTCCGACCCGGGCAAGGGGAGCACGGTGACCTCGCTGCCCGACCAGGTGGAGCTGCGCTTCACCGAGGTGGTCGGCGGGCCGGCCTCGGTATCGGTCACCGGGCCGAGCGGAGAGCTGGCCGTCGGCGAGCCCGAGGTGAGCGACGACGTGCTCACCCAGCGGGTGGACGCCGAGGATCTCTCGCCCGGCAGGTACACGATCGGTTACCAGGTCACCTCGGCCGACGGGCACTCGATCGGTGGCAGCGTGCGCTTCCGGGTGGGATCGGCCGGGCAGGAACCGATCGGCTCGACGGGGAACGCCGTCTCCGGCGCCAGCACCGGTGGCGTCGGTCCAGGTGTCAGCGGCGGAGTGCTGCTCGCGCTGGCCGGTGGGCTCGCGGCGGCCCTTGCCCTGGCGGTGTTGAGCCTCGGCCGGGTCGTCGGTCGCGTCCCGCGTGCCTGAGGCCGCCGCCCCGGCGCGGGTGCCGGTCGTCGGTCTGCTGCTGGGCGCCGGTGCAGCGGCCGCCCTCACGATGGTGCTGGTCCTGCTGTTGGGCGGTGGCGCGCCGCCGGCCGCTGTGCCCGGACTCCCCACAGCAGGTCCGGTGCTCGACTGGACGCTCGCCGTGTCACCGCTGGCGAGCAACCTGCTCGCCGCCGCCGTGGTGGGCCTCTTCCTGCTCGCGAGCGGCTTGCTGCACTCGACCGGGCGAACACAGGCGGCTGCCGCTGCCGCGGCGACGCTGGCTGTGGGATGGGTGGTGCTCAGTCTCCTGCTCGCATCGGTGGCGGCGCTGCGTATCCAGCAGCTGGCCCCGCCGTCGGCGTTCTGGGCTGAGGTCGCCGGATCCGGCCAGGTTCGGGCCTCGGTGTCCACCGCGGTGCTGGCCGCGGTGGCGGGTGCGGTGGTGCGTGCGCGTCCGCGCCTCGGGTTCTGCCTGGTCCTGGTCGCCCTGATACCCGAAGCGCTGACCGGGCACGTGCGCACCGCCGAGGCGCCCGCGCTGACGACGGTGATGGTCTTCGTCCACGTCGTCGCGGCCTCGCTCTGGCTCGGCGGGCTGGTAGCGCTCGGCTGGACGGCCCTGCGGCATCCGGCCTCCTGGTCGGAGCAGCTGACCGGTTTCTCCCGGATGGCCCTGGGCTGCGTCGTCGTACTGGTGGTCACCGGAAGCGTCAGTGCGCTCGCCGTCGGGGGCGGGCTGGGAGCACTGGTGCGCAGCGAGTACGGCGTGGTGGTCTCGCTGAAGGCGGTGCTCCTCCTGGCTCTGGCCACCATCGGCTTGCTCCAGCGCCGTTACGTGATCGCACACGGCAGCCGGAGCCGCCGCGACTTCGTGCTGCTCGCCGGGAGCGAGCTGATCCTGATGGGGCTGGTCTTCTCCCTGGCAACCGGTCTCTCCCAGACGCCGCCGATGTAGTACGCCTCAGCCGACCCGCGCACCCGCATCGCGCAGCTCCGCGATGGTCGCCTGCGTGGTGTCCGGCGCGACACCGGCGCACAGGTCGAGGAGGACCCGGACCGTGAAACCGTTGGTCAGCGCGTCGAGGGTGGTCTGCCGGACGCAGTAGTCGGTCGCCAGGCCACAGATGTCGACGTCGCTGACCTCGCGCTGCTTCAGCCAGTCCGCGAGCCGGGTGCCATCCGAGGCGCGTCCTTCGAAGCCCGAGTAGGCGGCCTCGTGCTCGCCCTTGAGGAAGACCGCGTCGAAGGGCTGCGGGTCGAGGTTGGGATGGAACGCCTCGCCGTCGGTGCCCACCACGCAGTGCGGCGGCCAGCTGTCCTTGAAGTCGGGGTCCGCAGAGAAGTGGGCGCCGGGATCGATGTGGTGGTCGCGGGTGGCCACGACCGTGTCGTAGCCGGGCGACTTGGCATCCCGCGCGCTCCAGTGGTGCAGGAGCTGGCCGATGTCGAAGGCAACTCCAGCGCCGCCGGCCACCGCGAGGCTGCCTCCTTCGCAGAAGTCGTTCTGCACGTCGACGACCAGCAGCGCTCGCTTCATGTTCATCGAGGCTAGCCCTCAGGTGGCCTCGCCGAACAGGTCCGTGGGGATCACCGGTTCTCCACGGGAGAGCTGCCGTGCTGTGATCGGCAGCTCGGCGCGCGAAGCCTCGTGCCGCTCGCGCATCGAGGCGATCTCCTCCCGGCCGACGACCTGGCCGTCAACGACCAGCGGAACGAGCAGTGGACGGTCCTGCTCAGGTGCGGCTGATCGGCTCTGGTCGCTCGGGGGCTCCTCGCCGAGACCCACGACCTCGGCCACGGCGGTGCCGCTGTGGTCGCGTCGACGCAGGGCGTGCTTCCGGCCGCCGAGGGAGACCTTGCCGGTGCTGGTCTTGGCGACGCTGACCATGTCGTGAGCGTCGTCCTCTCGGGCCACCAGCTTGTAGACGAAGCCGCAGGTCGGTCGCCCGCTGCCGGTCACCAGGGAGGTGCCGACGCCGTACCCGTCGACGGGTGCCGCGGCCAGTGAGGCGATGGCGAACTCGTCGAGGTCCGAGGTGACCACGATCCGGGTCTGGTGTGCGCCCAGGTCGTCGAGCAGCCGGCGCACGGTGTGCGCGAGAGGAGCGAGGTCACCGGAGTCGAGCCGCACCGCACCCAGGTCGGGTCCGGCGATCCGCACCCCGGTCCGGACGGCCTCTGCGACGTCGAAGGTGTCCACCAGCAACGTCGTGCCGGGGCCGAGTGAGCGGATCTGGGCGGTGAACGCGTCCTTCTCGGTGTCGTGCAGCAGGGTGAAGCTGTGGGCGCTGGTGCCGGCGGTCGGGATGCCGTACCGCTGGCGTGCCGCGAGGTTGGACGTCGCTGCGAAGCCGGCGACGTACGCCGCACGGGCGCAGGCGACGGCGGCCTCCTCATGCGTGCGCCGAGACCCCATCTCGATGCACGGGCGGTCGCCGGCGGCCCAGGTCATCCGCGACGCGGCCGAAGCGATCGCCGAGTCGTGGTTGAGGATCGAGAGCAACAAAGTCTCCAGTACCACCGCCTCGGCGAACGTCGACTCGACGATCAGCAGAGGCGAGTACGGGAAGTAGAGCTCACCCTCCGGGTACCCCCAGATGCTTCCTCGGAACCGGTAGTCCCTCAGCCAGTCCCGCGTGGTCTCGTCGACGACGTCGGTGAGGGAGGACAGTACGTCGTCGTCGAAGACGAACCGCTCGAACGCGTCGAGGACCCGCCCGACACCACCGACGACGCCGTACCTGCGGCCCTCGGGAAGCCTCCTGGGAAACAGCTCGAACACCGAACGCCGGTGTGCTGTCCCGGCCGCCAGCGCCGCTTGGACCATGGTCAGCTCATAGTGGTCGGTGAGCAGTGCCGTCGAGTCTGCAGTCACCCGGAACAGCCTAGGATGACGCATGTGTCTGCCCCGACGCCCGTCGAGCTCGAGGAGCCGAGAGAGGACGAGGTCACCTTCCTGGAGCAGCCCTGGGTGACGATCGTCTGGAACGACCCGGTGAACCTGATGTCCTACGTCACCTTCGTGTTCCAGACGTACTTCGGCTACGCGCGGAGGAAGGCCGAGAAGCTGATGCTGGAGGTGCACGAGGACGGCAGGTCGGTGGTGTCGACCGGCTCGCGCGAGGAGATGGAGCGCGACGTGCAGGCGATGCACGAGTACGGCTTGTGGGCGACTCTGCAGAAGGCGGAGTAGATGAGCGACGGGTTCGTCCGCAGACGCGGTGGCGGTGCCCTGGCCACCTTCTCCGGCTTCGAGGGCGATCTTCTGCGGTCGCTGGCGCAGCAGCTGGTGGAGCTGCTGCGCAACGAGGTCGCCGCCCCGACGGCTGCGAGTGACCCGCTCGAGGACCTGCTCGACTTCTCCGGCCCCACCACCGCTCCCGAGGACCCAGTCCTGGCGCGGCTGTTCCCCACCGCCTACCCCGACGACGAGGAGGCGGCCGGCGAGTTCCGCCGGTTCACCGAGTCCACCCTCCGCGACGGCAAGGCCCGCTGCGCGGTGCTGGTCATCGACACCCTCGAGCAGGCGGGTCTGCCGGACGAGCTCGGCGAGGAGACGGTCTGGGTGGACGTCGAGCTCGACGACGCCGACGCCCAGGCATGGATGAAGTCGTTCACCGACATCCGGCTGGCGCTGGCTTCCCGGCTGGGCGTCGAGGAGGGTGACGAGGACTACTGGGAGTCGCTGCCCGAGGACGACCCCCGTGCGCACGTGCACGACATCTACCAGTGGGTGGGCTTCCTCCAGGAGACCCTGGTCCGCGCCCTCTCCCGTTGAGATAGGGCGCGTGCGCGTTGAGATGGGGCGCGTGCGCGTTGAGATAGGGCCGGGGCCCTATCTCAACGGAGCGGCCTAGGCTCGAGGGGTGCTGAGCATCGACCGGACGACGTACGACGCCATCGTCGCCCACGCGAAGAAGGACCATCCGGACGAGGCCTGCGGGGTGGTCGCCGGGCCTGAGGGGTCGGACCGGCCGGAGCGGTTCGTCCCGATGACCAACGCCGCCCGGTCACCCACGTTCTACGAGTTCGACCCCGCCGACCTGCTGAGCCTGTACCGGGAGATGGACGCTCGTGACGAGGAGCCGGTCGTCGTCTACCACTCCCACACGTCCACCGAGGCGTACCCGTCCCGCACCGACATCGGCCTGGCCATGGAGCCGAACGCGCACTATGTGCTCGTCTCCACACGCGAGCACGGGAATAGTGAGGGCCCGGTGGAGTTCAGGTCTTACAAGATCGTCGACGGCGAGGTCACCGAAGAGGACGTCGCCGTCGTCCAGCCCGCCGAAGCACCGAAGGAATGAGACCGCATGGCCATCGAGGTACGCATCCCGACCATCCTGCGCACCTACACAGAGGGCAGCAAGTCCGTCGACGGAAGCGGAACCACCCTGTCTGAGGTGATCGAACACCTCGACTCGAACCACCCCGGCATCAAGGATCGGCTGGTCGAGGCCAAGGACGGCGACCTGGACCTGCGTCGTTTCATCAACGTCTACGTGAACGACGAGGACGTCCGCTTCACCGGCGGTCTGGACACCTCGGTGAGCGATGGCGACCAGGTGGTCGTGCTGCCGGCCGTCGCAGGCGGCTGATGCGCTTCGACTCGCTCCTGGACACCGTCGGCGGAACGCCGCTGGTCGGACTACCTCGGCTGTCCCCCTCACCGGAGGTACGGCTCTGGGCGAAGCTGGAGGACCTCAACCCCACCGGGTCGGTGAAGGACCGCCCAGCGCTGCGGATGCTCGAGGAGGCCGAGAAGGACGGCTCGCTCCGCCCGGGCTGCACGATCCTGGAACCGACCTCGGGCAATACCGGCATCTCCTTGGCCATGGCGGCGAAGCTGCGTGGTTACCGCATCGTGTGCGTGATGCCGGAGAACACCTCGACCGAACGCCGCCAGCTGCTCTCGATGTGGGGCGCCGAGATCATCGCCTCGCCGGCGGCCGGAGGGTCCAACGAGGCGGTCCGGGTCGCCAAGCAGCTGGCCGAGGAGCACCCGGACTGGGTGATGCTCTACCAGTACGGCAACCCGGCCAACGCCCTCTCGCACTACGAGGGCACCGGCCCGGAGATCCTCGCCGACCTGCCCACGATCACGCACTTCGTCGCCGGACTCGGCACGACCGGCACGCTGATGGGCGCCGGCCGCTTCTTCCGCGAGCGGAAGCCGGACGTGCGGATCGTCGCCGCCGAGCCGAGGTACGGCGAGCTCGTCTACGGCCTGCGCAACCTCGACGAGGGCTTCGTGCCGGAGCTGTACGACGAGTCGCTGGTGGACACCCGGTTCTCGGTGGGTCCTCGAGACGCCGTACGACGGACCCGCGAGCTGCTCGAGCACGAAGGCATCTTCGCCGGCATCTCGACCGGCGCGATCCTGCACGCGGCGCTCGGCCAGGCCACCAACGCCGTGAAGGCGGGGGAGCCGGCCGACATCGCGTTCGTGGTGTGCGACGGCGGCTGGAAGTACCTGTCCACGGGCGCCTACGAGGGCAGCGTCGACGAGGCCGAGGAACGGCTCGAGGGTCAGCTCTGGGCCTGAGGGCGCCAGGGAAGATCGGTTAGGGTGGCGCCGACCGTTCCGGAACCAGCCCGAGGACAGCCGTGCGCGAGATCGTGGTGTTCAGCGGCAACGCCCACCGCCGGTTGGCCGAGTCCATCTGTCGCGTACTCGGCGTAGCCCTGTCGTCGGTGGAGATCAGCCGGTTCAGCAACGACTGCCTTCAGGTCCAGCTCCAGGCGAACTGCCGCCAGCGAGACGTCTACATCGTCCAGCCGCTGGTTCCGCCGACGCAGGAGCACCTGATGGAGATGCTGCTGATGGTCGACGCGGCCCGCGGTGCCTCGGCGTCCCAGATCACCGCCGTCATCCCGCACTTCGCCTACGCGCGCTCGGACAAGAAGGACGCCTCCCGGATCTCCCTGGGCGGGCGGCTGGTCGCCGACATGTTGGTCGCGGCGGGCGTGGACCGCGTCCTGACGATGACGCTGCACGCACCGCAGGTGCACGGGTTCTTCTCGGTGCCGGTGGACCACCTCACCGCGCTCGGGGTGCTCGCGGACTACTTCCGCGACCACGACCTCACCGACGGCGTCGTGGTCTCACCCGACCTGGGCAACGCGAAGACCGCGACCCAGTTCTCCAGGCTGCTGGGGCTGCCGGTCGCCGCCGGCAGCAAGCAACGCCTGGCCGACGACTCCGTGGTGATCGACGCGGTCGTGGGAGACGTGACCGGGAAGCGGGCGATCATCCTCGACGACGAGATCGCCACCGGGGGGTCGATCGTCGAGCTGCTGGACAAGCTGCACGATCTCGGCTGCGTCGAGGCCTCGGTCGCCTGCACCCACGGGCTCTTCGTCGGCAAGGCGGTCGACCGGCTGCGCAACCACCCGATGGTCAGCGAGGTGCTCACCACCGACACCGTCCCCGCGCCGGCCGACTGGCCCGAGCTCAAGGTGCGGACGGTGGCCGACCTGTTCGCCGAGGCGATCTCCCGGGTGCATGCGGGTGAGTCGGTGAGCAGCCTGTTCGACGGCGTGGACCCGACCCACGGACCTCCCCAGCTCAAGCTCCCGTTCGTCTAGCCTTGCTGCTTGTGGCGGACGCACCGATCGGGATCTTCGACTCGGGCTTCGGTGGACTCACCGTGGCCCGAGCCGTGATCGACCAGCTTCCGCACGAGCCGGTCCTCTACCTAGGAGACACCGCCCGCCAGCCCTACGGTCCCAAGCCGATCGGCGAGGTGAGGGAGTACGCCCTGGACTGCCTGGACCACCTGGTCGCACAGGGCGTCAAGGCCCTGGTGATCGCCTGCAACTCGGCGAGCGCCGCCGTGCTTCGCGATGCGCGCGAGAGGTACCCGGTCCCGGTCGTGGAGGTGATCCTCCCCGCGACCCGCAGGGCCGTAGCCGCCAGCCGGACTGGGCAGATCGGCGTGATCTGCACCCGGGCGACCGCGGAGTCGATGGCCTACGACGATGCGTTCGCAGCCGCGCCGCACCTGGTGCTGCACACCCAGGCGTGTCCCCGTTTCGTGGAGTTCGTGGAAGCCGGGGTCACCGGTGGCGAGGAGCTGCTGGCCGTCGCGCACGAGTACCTGGACCCGCTGACCGCCGTCGACGTCGACACCCTGATCCTCGGCTGCACCCACTACCCCCTGCTGACCGGCGTCGTGTCGCTGGTGATGGGGGACCGGGTCACCTTGGTCAGCAGCGCCGAGGAGACCGCGAAGGACGTCTACAAGCTGCTCGTGCGCCTCGACATCCAGCGCGACGGCTCCCTGGAACCGCCGGTGCACCACTTCCTCACCACCGGTCAGCCGGACGAGTTCGAGCAGCTCGGGCGCCGGTTCCTCGGGCCGGAGCTGCAGTCGGTCCACCAGTTCGCGCAGCAGACGGCGTGGGCGCCGGCGTGAAGCTCACCGTCATCGGTTGCTCGGGCTCCTTTCCCGGGCCGGACTCGCCCGCCAGCTGCTACCTCGTCGAGTCCGACGCGGGCGAGGGCACCACCCGGATCCTGCTCGACCTCGGAAGCGGCGCTCTCGGGACCCTGCAGTCCTTCGTCGACCCGCTGGCCATCGACGCGGTGTTCATCACCCACCTGCACGCCGACCACTTCTTCGACATGAGCGGCTACTACGTGATGCGCAGGTACCATCCCGACGGACCCCAGCCGCGGATCCCCGCCTACGGGCCGAACGGCACCGCAGAGCGCCTGGCCAGGTCATACGGGCTGCCGCTCGACCCCGGCATGCACGAGGAGTTCGACTTCGGTGTGTACGACGGGGAGCCGACCCGGATCGGTCCGTTCACGGTCGACGTCGCCAGGGTCGTGCACCCGGTCGAGGCGTGGGCGCTGCGGGTCACCGACGGGACCGGCGTGCTCGTCTACTCGGGCGACACCGGTCCATGCGGTCCACTGGTCGAGCTCGCGAAGGATGCCGACCTGCTGCTCGCCGAGGCGAGCTTCCGAGAAGGCGGCGACTACCCCGAGGAGCTGCACATGACCGGACGCGAGGCCGGGCAGGCGGCCGCGGACGCGGGAGCGCGCATGCTGGTGCTGACCCACATCCCGCCCTGGTACGACAAGGAGCTGGCTCGCGAGGAGGCCCGGCCGGTCTTCGACGGACCGATCGAGATCGCGCGGACCGGAGCGACGTACGACATCTGACCGCCCGGCCGCGTGCCCGGCTCGCGTGGATAGGGTCAGGTCCCATGACCGGAGCAGACGCACGAGCCGACGGCCGCACCAGCGACGAGCTCCGACCGGTCCGGATCACCCGCCACTGGCTGGACCACGCGGCGGGGTCGGTGCTGGTCGAGTTCGGCAGGACCAGGGTGCTGTGCGCGGCGAGCGCCTCGGTCGGCGTGCCGCGCTGGCGCCGGGACTCCGGGCTGGGCTGGGTGACCGCGGAGTACGCGATGCTGCCCTCCTCCACGCACACCCGGTCCGACCGCGAGTCGGTCAAGGGACGCATCGGCGGGCGCACCCACGAGATCTCGCGGCTGGTGGGCCGCTCGCTGCGTGCGGTGGTCGACTACCAGGCGCTCGGGGAGAACACGATCGTGCTCGACTGCGACGTGCTCCAGGCCGACGGCGGCACCCGGACGGCCGCGATCACCGGGGCGTACGTCGCCCTGGCCGACGCGGTCACGCACCTGAGCGAGCAGGGTGCTCTGGCCCGCGCCGGAAAGGGTGACCCGCTGGTCGGCTCCGTGGCCGCTGTCTCGGTGGGGATCGTCGACGGCGTACCGCGGCTCGACCTGCCGTACGAGGAGGACGTCCGCGCGGAGACCGACATGAACGTCGTGATGACCGGCGACGGGAAGTACATCGAGATCCAGGGGACCGCCGAGGCAGCGCCGTTCGACCGCCCCCTGCTCGAGGGCATGCTGTCGCTCGCCGAGAAGGGATGCGCCGACCTGACCCGCATCCAGCAGGAGGCTCTCGCCGGGTGAGACGTGTCGTCGTCCTGGCCTCACGAAACGCCGGGAAGCTGACCGAGATGCAGCGCATCCTCCGCGAGCACGCCCCCGACGTCGACGTGCTCGGGCTGGAGGATCTCGAGGACTACCCCGAGCCTGCGGAGACCGAGCCAACGTTCGAGGGGAACGCCTTGATCAAGGCGCGGGCAGCGGTCGCCGCGACGGGGCTCCCGTCCCTGGCCGACGACAGCGGGCTGTGCGTCGACGCGCTCAACGGGATGCCCGGAGTGCTGTCCGCGCGCTGGTCCGGGGGCAGGCCGGGTGACGGGGGTGACCGGGACCGGGCCAACAACGAGCTGCTGTTGGCTCAGCTCGCCGACGTGCCCGCCGAGCGCCGCGGCGCCGCCTTCCGATGTGCGGTTGCGTTCGTCCATCCGGGCACCGAAGGCGGTCTCCGCGAGCACGTGGCTCACGGCGTGATGCCGGGGTCGATCATCGGCGAGCCCCGCGGCAGCGGTGGCTTCGGTTACGACGTGGTGTTCGTCGCCGAAGGCCACCACCAGACGTCGGCCGAGCTGCCGGCCGAGGAGAAGGACGCCATCTCCCATCGAGGCATGGCGCTGCGGGCCATCGCACCCACCGTGGCCGAGGCGTTGACCGGTCGCTAGTCGATCCCCTGACCGACGTACTCCTGGAGGCGGGAGAGGATGTCCTCGTCCCCGCTCCGCTCCAGCGGTCCGGTCGTCGGCCGGCCCCACAGCCAGCAGTCCAGGTCGGCCGCCGTCCCGCCGACGCCGGCCGCCACGTCCTCACCGGAGTCGGAGTCCGCGACGGCGATGTCCGGCTCGTCGTGAGCGGTGCCTTCCGGGTCGGTGCCCGAGAACCGGCCGAGGGTGACCAGCCACGAGTGACCGGTGTCGGTGGCGGTGACCCGGACGCGCGCTGAGCCCTCGGGCTCGAACCGGCCCCAGTCGGGGACCCCGGCGAACATCACCCGAAGCGCCTCGTCGACCCCGTCGCTGCACAGGGCCGGGTCCATGTCCGCGCGTTCCGCGTCCGCGGTGAGCTCAGCGTCCACGCGGTGGATCAGCGCCTCATGGGCCTGCCTGCGGCGGATGAAGCCGGCGGTCTGCTCGCTCGACCAGGTCCAGCGGGCCTCCTGTGGTGGCGTGTGCGCGAGCGCCTGCTGCAGGGTGTGGCTGGCCTTCTCGAAGAAGGCCACCAGCCCGGCCCGGTCACCGGGCCGCTCCGGGTGAGCCAGGCTCTCGGGGTCGGTCACCGCGTCCCGGACGATCGTCCCCCAGAACCACTGCACCTCGCCGAGGTGCCAGAGCAGGTCGTCGCTGCTCCAGTCCGGGCAGGTCGGCACGCCGACACCGGCGGGCGCATCGCGCATCACGTCCAGGAATCGCGCGGACTCGACCCGCAGCTGTGCCAGGTGGTCGGGCTGTGTGGCCATGGGAGCAGCCTGTCAGGCAGCACCCCCCGATGCCAGGCAGGGGCATGCGGGCGTTCCTGGCGCCCCGCCGGTGGTGCCGGTGCCAGAGGGGGGACTTGAACCCCCACGCCCGAAGGCACGGCATCCTAAGTGCCGCGTGTCTGCCGATTCCACCACTCTGGCCGACCCTCGAGTCTAGGGCCCTCGGCAGCCGATCCCCGGCTACGAGGCCAGACCGAGGTCACGCCGGAGCTTGGCGACGTGGCCGGTGGCCTTGACGTTGTACTGCGCCACCTCGACCGCCCCGGACTCGTCGATCACGAACGTCGAGCGGATCACGCCCTGGACGGTCTTGCCGTACATCTGCTTCTCGCCGTACGCGCCGTAGGCCAGCATCACCGTCTTGTCCGGGTCGGACAGCAAGGGCAGGGTCAGCGCATCCCGCTCGCGGAACTTCGCCAGTGTCGCAGGCTGGTCCGGCGAGATGGCGAGCACCTCGTAGCCCGATGCGCGCAGTGAGTCCAGCGAGTCGGTGAAGTCACAGGCCTGTGCGGTACATCCAGGAGTCATGGCCGCGGGGTAGAAGTAGACGATCACCCTTCGCCCGCGCAGACCCGAGAGCGTGACCTCGTCTCCGTCGTCGGTGGTGAGGGTGAAGTCCGGGGCGGGGTCGCCGGGGGACAGGCGGCTGTCGGTCACGAGATCTCCTGACGTGCTCGGCTACTTGCGAATGGTTCGCAATAACGTATCGTGATCGTCATGCACGTTCCAGACGGCTTCCTGGATGTGCCCACCTCGGTGGCCACCGGAGCGGTCGCCGTAACCGGGGTGAGCGTCGCGCTACGCGGCGCGCGCAGGGAGCTCGACGACCGAACCGCGCCGATGGCCGGACTGGTCGCGACGTTCGTCTTCGCCACCCAGATGATCAACTTCCCGGTGGGAGCTGGCACCAGCGGCCACCTGCTGGGCGGTGCGCTGGCGGCAGTGCTCGTCGGACCGTGGACGGCGGTGCTGTGCGTCAGCGTGGTCCTGCTCGTGCAGGCGCTGATGTTCGCCGACGGTGGGATCACCGCGCTTGGCACGAACATCACCTTGATGGGGATCGTCGCCGTCGCCGTCGGCTGGCTGCTGTTCCGCGTCATCTCCGGCGTGCTGCCCCGCAAGCTGGTCCTGGTGGCTCCGATAGCCGCGGTCGCTGCCTTCGTCAGCGTGCCGGCGACGGCGCTGGGCTTCGTCGCTCTGTACTCCCTGGGTGGCGCAGCACCGATCCCACTGGACACGTTGACGGCCGCGATGGTGGGCTGGCACGCACTGATCGGCATCGGGGAGGCACTCATCACCGGCCTCGTGGTCGGCAGCGTCACGGCCGTCCGACCGGACCTGGTCCACGGCGCCCGACGCGCGCTCGGCTCCCGGGATCTCGAAATCCGGTCCACGCTGGGAGCGACCAGGTGAGGACCCGGACCCTGGTGATCGTGGGACTCGTGGTCGCGCTGCTGCTGGCCGGAGTGGTCAGCTTCTACGCCTCTGCCCGCCCGGACGGGCTGGAGTACGTCGCGGAGAAGACCGGTTTCCTGGACACCGCGGAGGACTCCGCAACCGCAGAGGGTCCGCTGTCCGACTACTCCACGAAGGGCGTGGACGACCCGCGGCTCTCCGGCGGTCTGGCCGGTGTCCTCGGCTCACTCGTCGTGCTCGTCGTCGCCGGGGGGCTCGCGTTCGCCGTCCGACGACGCGGGAGGGACTCCGAGGACGTCCGAGACGACAACGCTGGAGCCGGGAGCCGCTGACGTGGGCGCCGGCCACGGCCACAAGCTCCACTACCACGGCCACTCACCGATCCACCGGCTACCGGCGCACGGCAAGCTCGCCGCGTTGCTGGCCTTCATGCTCACCGTGGTCGCCACCCCACGGGAGTGGTGGCCAGTGTTCGCCGGGTACCTCGTCGTCCTGGTCGTCGTCATCGCCATCTCGGCGGTGCCGCCGCTCTACATCGCCAGGCGGATGGTGATCGAGGTGCCCTTCCTGGTCTTCGCGGCGCTGCTCCCGTTCGTCGCGACCGGCCCGCGCACCGAGCTGCTCGGTGTCAGCGTCTCCGAACCCGGTCTGCTCGCTGCCTGGGGTCTGCTGGCAAAGGGCACCCTGGGCGTCATCGCCTCGCTGACCCTGGCCGCGACCACCGAGCCGCGCGACCTGCTGGCCGGTCTGCAGCGGCTGCGGCTGCCCAGCCAGCTGGTGCAGATCATGGGCTTCATGATCCGCTACCTCGACGTGGTCACCGACGAGATGCGGCGGATGCGGATCGCCCGTGAGTCGCGGGGTTTCTCGGCGTCCTCGATCCGGCACTGGCCGGTGGTGGCGCGGTCGGCGGGGGCGCTGTTCATCCGCTCCTACGAGCGTGGCGAACGGGTGCACCTGGCGATGGTGTCCCGCGGCTACACCGGCACCCTGCCGGAGAGACCGCCGCGAGGATGACCACGCCGATCTTGGACGTGCGAGGGGTGGCCTACGCCTATCCCGACGGGCACCAGGCGCTCTACGGAGTGGACCTGCACGTGCACGAGGGTGAGCGGGTGGCGCTGCTCGGCCCGAACGGCGCCGGCAAGACCACGCTCGTGCTGCACCTGAACGGCATCATCGCCCCAGGCGCAGGCACGGTGGCCGTGTCCGGAGTGCCGGTGACCAAGCCGAACCTGCACGAGGTACGCCGACGCGTCGGGGTGGTCTTCCAGGACCCCGACGACCAGCTCTTCATGGGCACCGTGCGTGACGACGTGGCCTTCGGTCCCGGCAACCTGGGGCTCAAGGGCACGGCCCTCGAGCAGCGGGTGGTCGACGCGCTCGACAAGGTCGGTATGGCCGAGTACGCCGACCGGCCGCCGCACCACCTGTCCTTCGGCCAGCGAAGGCGGGTCGCGGTCGCGAGCGTGCTCGCGATGGAGCCGGAGATCCTCGTGCTCGACGAGCCCTCCTCGAACCTCGACCCCGCCTCACGGCGAGAGCTCGCCGACATCCTGCGAGGGCTTTCGGTCACGGTGTTGATGGTGACCCACGACCTGCCTTACGCCTTGGAGCTCTGCCCCCGCTCGGTGGTGCTCTCCGACGGCGTGATCGTCGCGGACGGGCCGACGTACGACATCCTGACCGACCAGGCGCTGATGTCGGCGCACCGCCTGGAGCTGCCGTTCGGCTTCGATCCCCGCGCGATTAGATCCCAGGCCGCCGGGTAACGTGCTCACCGGGCATGGCCCGGGGGACGGCTGGCCTGCCGTGGAACAGTCCGCAGACGAGGAGACCAGGTGACCGACGCCGAGCAGTCGCAGACCAGGCCGCCGGCCGTGATCGAGAGCGAGATCGAGGCGACCCGGGACCGGCTCGCGGACACGATCGACCAACTGACCTTCCGGGCCAACCCCAAGAACATCGTCAAGCGTGAGATCGCTGGGATCAAGGCGCACTTCGTCGACGCTTCGGGCAACCCGCGCACCGACAACATCCTCAAGGTCGCCGGAGGCGTCGTGGGAGTGGTGGTCGTCCTGGTCGTGATCCGGAAGGTCGCCGGCTAGCGCTGCTACCGGGTGCCGTACCCTCCGGACTCGCCGCTCTCGTGGTCGACATCGGGATCCGTCCGGTCGGCCTGCCGCAGGGTCTCGTCGTGGTCCTCGCGGTGGGTGGCCACCGTCGACTGGTGGTCCTGCGCCTCGGCCTGCAGGCGCTCCGCCTCCGCCGCCTTGCGGTCCGCCTCGGCCTGCGCCTGACGGGCGCGGGCGTCGGTCTCGCGGGCCTCCGCCTCTCGCTGCTGGACCCCGCTGGACTTCGCCGCCGCTGTCTCCCGCAGCTCTGCGGCCTGGTTGCGGTCGCGCTCCTGCTTCTTGCGGCGACCGAGCGCGACAGCGACCGCCGCGAGAATCAGCACGGCGACGACGATGACGACGATCCACACGATGGCTGTGGTGTCCATGATCCCTCCTCGAACTGGGTCAGCGAAGGTTACCCTCGGGACCAATCCGGCAAACCTCGCGCCTGCTGCGTCCCGGGACGAAGCGCCGAGGGCGATAATGGCTGTCGTGCCGCGCACGATGATGACCCGGATGCCCGAGAAGGGCGTGTCCGACCCGGCCGCCCTGCACGCCCTGCTCGACGCCGTGAAGGTGGCGCACGTGGGGCTGGTCGCCGACGATCACCCGCTGGTGGTCCCCACCGCGATGGTGCGCGAGGAGGACCGGGTCCTGATCCACGGCTCGACCGGCTCGCGCTGGATGCGCCTGCTCGCTGACGGCGCGGCCGCCTGCGTGACGGTCACCGCCTTCGACGCGCTGGTGGTGGCGAGGTCGGCGTTCGAGTCCTCGATGCACTACCGCAGTGCCGTGCTGTTCGGCCGGTTCACTCCGGTCGAGGGGTCCCACAAGACCGCGGCACTGGACACCGTGCTGGACAAGCTGATCCCCGGTCGGGCGGTGGAGGTACGCAGGCCCACCGCACGGGAGCTCGCGGCGACACAGGTGCTCGCGATGCCCATCGAGCAGTGGTCGCTGCGGGTCTCGGCCGAGTGGCCCGACGACGAGGACGACGACGTCGCGGGACCGGCGTGGGCCGGTGTGCTGCCGATGTTGTCCGGGTACGGCGCCGCCGAGCCCGCACCTGACCTGCGCGCAGGCGTCGAGGAGCCGCCCTCGGTGCGGAACCTCTCGCGGGAACGACCGCTCACCGGGTGAGGCTGCGAGCCGTCGCCACCGAGCGGGTGGCGGCCAGGGCGGTCTCGAAGAGCGCCTCCGGCGGCGTTTCCTCGGCCCACTCCGTGGCGGCCGCGCGGTCCTCGGGCGCGACCTCGTCCACGACGGTTGCCAGCTCGCGGTCGAGGCGTCGCTGGTCCGCCGGGGCCAGCGCGACGTCCTCCTTGACGCGAAGTCGCGCTGCGGCCGCGAACAGCCGTGCCGCAGGCCGTGACTGACCGGTCCGGAGCATGAGCGCGGCTGTGCCGTCGAGCGCGAACGCCTGCACCTCGGGGTCGTTGGTCGCCGTGGAGATCTCGAGCGCCTCGCGAAGACAGCCGGCGGCTCGTTCGAGCTCGCCCTGCTCGAGCCGGGCCCGGCCCAGGTGCGCGAGCACCGACGCCACCTCGCCCCGGTTGCCGATGTCCCGGAAGAGCTCGACCGACTGCTCGTAGTAGGTGATCGCCTCGTCGAGGTCACCGAGGCCGGCCATCACCAGCGCCATGCTGTCGCTCACCGAGGCGAGTCCCTCCTTGGTCTGCACGGTCCGGTACATCTCCCGGCTCTCGTGCAGCAGCGGAAGCGCCTCGGCGAACCGGCCTTCGAGCGCGGTCAGGAACCCGATGTTGTTCAGCGCCGCGGCGAGGCCCCACAGGTTGCCGGTCGGGCGGAGCAGGCTCACCGCGCGCTCGAAGTGCCCGATCGCCTCGGAGAACCGGCCGGACAGCGTGGCCTCACCACCGATCCGGATGAGCAGCTCGCCCTCCGCCACGACGTCACCGACTCGACGGAAGAAGTCGAGCGCGCCCGTCGGTGGGTCCTCGACCCCGAACTCCGCGCTCTTGATCCGCAACGCGAACCGCTCGGACAGGACACGAGCCGCCAGCGGCTCGTCCTGGTGCTTCTGGGCGGTCTCGTAGGCCTCCACCAGGCTGGCGTTCGCCTCGCGGTAGGCGCCCTGCTGCATCCCCAGCCTGGCATCGGCGACCAGCATCCTGGCGCGCATGACCGGGTCACCCACCCCGGCGGCCAGCACCTGCCTGACCCAGTAACGACCGGTGCCGTAGTGGCCGCGCACCCACCAGTACGCGTGAACTCCTTCGCAGATGAGGGCTGCGCGGTCGACCGCACCGGCCTGCAGGCACCACCGGATGGCCGCCTGGATGTCGTCGCCTTCGCGGTCGATCCGGTCCAGCCACGCCACCTGTCTCGGACCGAAGAACTCGGTGGCAGCCTGGACGGCGACCTGTCGGTAATGCTCGGCGTGCTCGCGCAGGCAGTGCTCCGAGTCGCCGTGCTCCTCCAGCTTCTCGCGAGCGAACTCCCTCACCGTCTGCAGCATCCAGAAGGCCGCCCCACCGTTTCCGGGGCCGTGCTGGACGAGGCTCTTGTCGACCAGAGCCGACAGCACCGACACGGTGTCGATGTCCGAGTCGGCGCACACCGCCTCCACCGTGGCCATGTCCACCCGCCCGTGGAAAACCGAGATTCGAGCTAGGAGCACCTGTTCGTCGCGTCCGAGCAGGTCGAAGCTCCACTCGATGGTCGATCTCAGGTTGCGCTGGCGCTCGGGCAGGTCCCGAGAGCCCGAGGTGAGCAGTGCGAGAGCACGGTCCAGCCGACGCAGCAGTTCCCGTGGGGACTGCACCTTGATCCGGGCGACGACCAGCTCGATGGCCAGCGGCAGCCCGTCCAGCCGTTGGCATATCGCAGCGATCGCTGCTGCGTTGCTGTCGGTGAGCTCGAAGTCCGAGACGGTCTCCCGGGTCCGTTCGACGAACAGCCGCACCGACTCGTACTGCTCCAGCTCCGCAGCCGGCCGCGACAGCGAGCGTGGCAGCCGCAACGGTGGCACCCGCAGCTCGCGCTCTCCGCGAAGGTGCAGTACCTCCCGACTGGTCACGAGCACGTCCAGCCCGGAGGTGGCCTGGATCAGGCTCCCGACCTCGGGCACGGCGGCCATCACGTGCTCGAAGTTGTCCAGGACGAGCAACATCTGCTTGCCCTCGGCGTACTCCGCGATCGCCTCGATGGGCTGGCGTCCGGTGATGTCTCGCAGCCCGATCGTGAGGGCGATGGTCTGCAACACGAGCTGGGGATCGGTGGTCGTGCCCAGCTCGACGAACCAGATCCCGCTGGGGTAGCTCGGCGCCAGGCGGCGGGCCGCCTCCAGCGCAAGCCGTGTCTTGCCGGTGCCGCCAGGTCCGGTCACGGTGACGAGCCGGTGGTCCTCGACCAGCGCGCACAGTCGCTCCAGCTCGCTGCGCCGGCCGACGAAGCTGGACAGGCTCTCCGGCAGGTTGTTGCGCACCGGGGACAGGGACCGCAGGGGAGGAAAGTGCTCGGGCAGACCTTCGGCGACCAGCTGGTACAGGTGCTCGGGACGGTCCAGGTCCTTGAGCTGGTGCTCACCCAGGTCCAGGAACGAGATGTCCTCGACCGGCGCACCCGCGATGTGGCGCGTCGCCGCGGAGACCACGACCTGACCGCCGTGCGCGCTGGACGCGATTCGCGAGGCGCGGTGCACGTCGTAGCCCAGGTAGTCACCGGCCACCGGGACCGGGGTGCCGCTGTGCAGGCCCATCCGCACCTTGACCGATGTGCCTGCCGACCACTGGTGGGATCCGAGGAGGCGCTGGGCCTCGACCGCAGCGCTCATGGCAGCTGGGGCGTCCTCGAAGGCGACGAAGAACGAGTCTCCCTCGGTGCCGACCTCGATGCCCGAGTGGCGCGCGAACACCTCTCGGAGCAGACGCCGGTGCTCCTCGATGGTGTCTGCGAAGCCACTGCCCAGCACCCGTGAGAGCCGGGTGGACCCCTCGATGTCGGAGAACAGCAAGGTGACGGTGCCACTGGGCAGGTCAGTCATCAGCAGCCCTCCGATGGCCAGGTGGGAGCCATTGTGTGCCAGGGCGCGTGGCGCTGTCATCACCTAGTCCCCCTGACCTGACCCGTGCTCGTCGGCGCGCTGGGCTTCCGGCAGGATCGTGACCATGCCACGCGCAGCGGACCTCGGAGTCACGATCGGACTGCTACCTCCCGGCCGGACCAACTCGGTCCTCGACGTCGAGGGCGTCGGCCTCGGCCATGCCACGGTGGTCCGCGACGAGCCGGACCCACCCGAGGGTCGCGGCACCGCGCGCACCGGTGTGACCGTGCTCGTGGGCGCCGACGACGCGTTCGACCGGCCGCTGCCCGCAGGCGGTGCGGTGCTCAACGGGGCCGGAGAGTGCACCGGCTTCATCTCCGCCGCCGAGTGGGGAAGCCTCGAGACGCCGGTCTTCCTCACCTCCACCCTGCAGCTCGGACGGGTGTACGACGCGGCCTGCGAGCTGATGCTCGACCGGGAGCCGCGGGTGGCCGAGGACTTCATCATTCCTGTGGTCGCGGAGTGCGACGACTCCTTCCTCAACGACGCCCGGCGGATGCAGGTCCAACGCGATGACGTGGAGAACGCGTGGGCTCAGGCGCTCGCCTCTCGCGGTGCAGACCGGCCGCCGGCCGAGGGAAGCGTCGGTGCGGGCACCGGCATGTCGTGCCTGGGGTTCAAGGGCGGCATCGGGACCGCGTCCCGGGTGACCCCCGACGGCCACACCGTGGGTGTGCTGTTGATGACCAACTACGGCGAGCGGGCGCGGCTGACGGTCGACGGGGTCCCGGTGGGCCGACTGCTGGGAGCGGGCGCGGCGGAAGGTCGATCTGAACCGGTCGGAGGACCAGCCGGACCGGAGGTGGCAGGCTCGTGCATCGGAGTCGTGGTCACCGACGCGGCTGTCGACGGTGCGGGCTGCGCCCGGCTCGCGCGTCGGGTGGGTCTCGGGCTGGCCCGAACCGGCTCGGTGGCCCACCACGGCAGCGGCGAGATCTTCCTCGCCTGCTCGACGGGGCTGCGGATGGACCGGGACGGGCGGGTCGAGGGTCGGGCCGAGGTGTCCGGGCGGGCGCTCGACCCGCTGTTCGCGGCAGTCGTGGAGGCGAGCGAGGAGGCCGCCCTCAACTCGATGCTGATGTCGAGGACGATGACCGGGCGTTCCGGGAACGCGCGTGAGGGACTCGACCCGGACGTGGTGATGCGGCTTCTCCGCGAGCATGGGAGATAGTTGCCGGGTGCGTGTGGTGAGCCGGCTGCGGATCGCCCCGGTGAAGGGGCTCGCGTCCGTGTCCGTACCAACGGTGCGGTTGGACGTGGACGGTGTCGCGGAGGACCGGCGGCTCTTCCTGCTGCGCGAGAACGAGTCGGTGGTGACCATGAGACGGTTTCCGCTGCTCACGGGCGTCGTCCCGGACCTCGACCTGGCGGCGGCCAAGCTGGGACTCACCTTCCCGGATGGCTCCTCGACCACCGCCGACCTGACGTCGCTGGGGGGAACCGCGGGTGGCCTGCTCTTCGGCAAGCAACGCAGCGGTCGAGTCGTCATCGGCCCCGCGAGCGATGCGTTGTCGGACCTGGTCGGCGAGCGGCTGAGGCTGGTCCTCGCCGGAGGCACCGGTGTCGGCTGGGACGAGGGGCCGGTCTCACTGATCGGATCTGCTTCGGCGCGGTCGGCCACGGCGCCCAGCGATCCCGGGGGAGATGACAGTGCCCGGTACCGGATGCTCGTCGAGGTGAGCGGCACCGCCGCCTTCGAGGAGGATGACTGGGTAGGTCGTCGCCTCCGGCTCGGCCGGGCGGAGGTACGGGTCACGCACTGTCTGGGCCGCTGCGCTGTCATCGCCTACCAGGCGTCCACCGGCGCGCGGGACTGGGACGGTGTCCGCTCGCTGGCAGCGTTGCGCGGTCGTCCCACCCTCGGTGTCATCGCAGAGGTCACGCTGCCGGGGCTGGTAGGCGAAGGGGACCAGGTCGAAGTGCTGACCTACCAGTCGGTAACGTGACGCCTGCACGGCTCACCTCGGTGACCCGTCCCGGGACGGTGATGGTCGACCGCAACCTTGCCGACGAGCTCGCCGGAAACGCCGACTACACCGTGCGGAAGGTACGAGGAGTGAAGGTGCGCGGCTACCGCCGGCTGGAGCCCTGGGCGTTACGCCGCGCGGGCGACTGACCACCCACGGCTGTCTCCGCTATCTGAGTCTCCGGTGCATGACGTGCAGGCCGACGCGCCCCGCCGTCGGGTGCTCGAACGCCTCCGGAACCGTCCCGACGATCTCGAACCCGAGGACCTTCCACAAGGCGACCGCTGCGTGGTTGGTCTCCACGACCGCGTTGAACTGCATGGCGGCGAAGCCCTGCCGCGCCGCCCAGCCGAGGGCGTACTCACCCAGTGCCCGTCCGACGCCTCGCCCGCGTGCCTGCTCGGCGACCATGAAGCTCGCCGTCGCCACGTGCGAACCCCGCCCGGGCCGGTTCGCGCCCATCTTGGCCGTCGCGAGCAACTGATCACCCTGGACCGCGACGACGGTGTGCCCGGGCGGCGCCTCGACCCAGACGGCCTGCGCCTCCGTGGGCGACCACGCCGGGTCGTAGGCATAGGTGTCACCCGCGGCGACGACCTGTTGGAAGATCGGCCAGACGTCGGCCCAGTCCTCGGCGACGTACTCCCGGATCTCCACGAGGCGCACCCTAACCGGAGGCCGGCCGCCCTCAGTGGGTCACCGTGCTCCGGTCAGGCCCGCGGTCTATCGCTGGCCGCGGTTGCCGGCTGCAGCCTTCCCGCCCTTGCTGCCGGCCTTCTTCTTCTGAGCAGTGGTCCCGCCTTGAGACGAGTCCCCTCCGGACCCGCTCTTCTTGCCGCCCCGCTGGGATGCGCCCGGCGCGTTCGCGATCTTCGCCGCCCGCTGCTTGGACATCCCCTTGTCCTTGAGCGCTTCGTACTGCTTCTCGTTCTTCACATTCGATGACTTGCTGGGCATGACTCCTCCTTACGCTCCGTGACAGGCGAGGTCGGTACCCGGGGCGCGGCACACACATGCACGCCGAGGTCCCCGGAAGTGGTGCCCGTCACGAGACGGATGGAGGGGAGTCCGGTGCGCCATCAGGGACTCGAACCCCGAACCCGCTGATTAAGAGTCAGCTGCTCTGCCAATTGAGCTAATGGCGCCGGGAGGGCGTGGAACGACCCGCAACGGTAGCAGCGGCAGCGACCTAGACTGAAATCCGGGAGGGCTCGTCAGCAGCCATGATGAACGGGCGGCTGAGAGTCGGCTGAGAAGGGTCGCACAGTCGGCAATCCGCAGCCAATGCGTTGACGAACCATGTTCGGATGCAGGTCACGGCAGAGCACGCCGGACCACGCCAGACCACGCCAGACCAGGCCAGCAAGGAGAGCGAATGTCGCCTGAACGCGATCTGCGGCTCGTCCCCTCGTCAGGGGGTGGAGGCGTGGACGTCGATGTGCTCTTGGGTCAGGTCGCCCGTGGCGACAACCAGGCCTTCAGCGCTTTGTACGACGAGATCTCGGCCGCGGTCTTCGGGCTGGCACGGCGCGTCGTGCGTGACCCGGCCCGCGCCGAGGACGTCACGCAGGAAGTCTTCATGGAGATCTGGCGCAAGGCAGCGCGCTTCGACCGAAGCATGGGCAAGGCGAAGACCTGGATCATGACGATCGCACACCGCCGAGCCGTCGACGCCGTACGCCGGACCGAGTCGCAGCGCCGCCAGGACCAGCACACCGCACCTGACGAGGTGACCCACGACCAGCCTGCGGATGCACTGATCCGGGCCGAGGAGCACGGCACCGTCCGCGAGTGCCTGGAGACGTTGACCGAGCTTCAGCTGGAGTCGGTGCGACTGGCGTACTTCAACGGATACACCTACGCAGAGGTGGCGAGCCTGCTCGACCGACCACTGCCCACGATCAAGACGAGAATGCGAGACGGCCTGATCCGTCTCCGTGACTGCCTGGAGGGGGTCTCATGAGCACCGATCTGCACACCCTTTCTGGCGCCTACGCGCTGAACGCGTTGACCGCCGACGAGGCGCAGGAGTTCGGCACGCACATCGAGGCCTGCCCGGCATGCCGCCTGGAGGTGGCCGAGTTCCAGCAGGTGGTGGCCAAGTGGGGGGCCACCGAGGCGCTTCAGCCGCCCGCACACCTCAAGTCGCGTGTGCTGGCAGCAGTGGACCGGGAGCCGCAGCTGCCCCCACTGCTCCCGTCGGCACAGGAGCAGGAGGTTGTCAGCGACAGTGAGGGCCGACGCCCGAAGTGGTTTCCGCGCCTCGTGGCTGCGGCGGCTGCGCTAGCTGCGATCGCCGTTGGCAGCTTCGCGTTCGACCAGCTCAACGAGCCGGACTCTGAGCTCGCCGCCGGCGTCACCCGGGTGTTCGACGCCGAGGACGCGAGCGTCACCACGATGCCGACCGAAGACGGCTCCGAGATCTCGGTGGCCACATCGCCCTCGCTGAACCGGATGGCGGTGGACACCCACGAGCTCCCGAGCCTCTCCGACCAGCAGGTCTACCAGCTGTGGGCGATCGAGCGCGGTGAGGCGACCTCCCGTGGGGTCCTCTCCGACCCCGACGAGGGCGCCGCGATGGGTCTGCCCGACGAGGACGTCACGGTGGCGATCACGATCGAGCCGGAGGGCGGCTCGCAACGGCCGACCACCGAGCCGATCATGTCGGTCGAGGCCAGCGAGGTCTGAGCGGGCCGAGCACCTCGACCAGCACCGTCGAAGGGCTCCCCGGCCGGGAAGCCCCTCGACATCTGGGGTGAACGACGGGATTCGAACCCGCGACATCCGCGACCACAACGCGGCGCTCTACCGACTGAGCTACGCCCACCATGGGTGTCGCGGCTGCTGACAGCCGCGCGGCCTACGGCGACTCTTGGACCGAACCGGGCCGAGAGCAAGCCGAGGCAGCGTTCAGTGTACCGGCTCCGGAGGTGTCGGCCGGTCCGGGTCCTCGCCCTTCTCGGCCACTGGCGCCGGCGCAGGAACGACCCCCGTGAGTGAGCCACCGTGCTGGCGGGCGAGGGCCTTCGCGGACTCCGAGCTCGGACCGGGCGGTGGCACGAACACCGCGGCACGGTAGTAGCGCAGCTCCTCGATGCTCTCCTGGATGTCGGCCAGAGCACGATGGTTGCCGGACTTCGCGGGTGAGTTGAAGTACGCGCGCGGGTACCACCGCCGCGACAGCTCCTTGATCGAAGAGACGTCGACGATCCGGTAGTGCAAGAAGCCTTCCAGGGTGGGCATGTCACGCAGCAGGAACGTCCGGTCCGTGGCGACGGTGTTCCCGGCCAGCGGTGGCCGGCTGCCCTCGGGACAATGACCACGGATGTAGCCGAGCACCTGCTCCTCGGCGTCCGCCAGGGCGATGCCGTCGTCGAGCTCCTCGAGCAGCCCGCTGACGGTGTGCATGTTGCGCACGAAAGGGTCCATCTGGTCCAGTGCCTCGGCCGGCGGCTTGACGACGACGTCGATACCCTCGCCGAGCACGTTCAGCTCGAAATCGGTGACCAACGCCGCGACCTCGATCAGCGCGTCCCGGCGAAGGTCAAGGCCGGTCATCTCGCAGTCGATCCACACCAGTCGGTCGCTCACGAGGAGCACCCTATCCGGGTTGCCGATCCGGCAACCTAGAATCAGGCACGGATGAGCGCTAACTGGTTCGGTGTCGTCGCCCGCGTCGTGGTCGGAGGTGTCTGGGTCATCGCCGGGCTGCTCAAGCTCCCGGACCCTGCGGAGAGCGTGCGCGCGGTGCGCGCCTACCAGCTCCTGCCGGAGCCGGTGGTGCCGACGGTTGGCTATGCGCTGCCGGTGCTGGAGGTGCTCCTCGGCGTCGTACTGCTCCTGGGCCTGCTCACCAGGTTCGGGGCCTTGTTGTCCAGCCTGATGCTGGTCGCGTTCATCGTCGGCATCGTGTCCGCATGGGCGCGCGGGCTGGAGATCGAGTGCGGCTGCTTCGGCGGCGGTGGCGGCGCGAGCGAGGCAGCGAGTGCGACGTACCCGGTCGACATCGCCCGCGACGTCGGGCTCCTGCTGCTCTCGGGCTGGCTCGTGTGGCGGCCACGAACGCCCCTCGCCTGGGACAACCGGCTCTTGCCCCGGACGAGGGAGGCTTAGCGATGTCGAAGAAGCAGTCCCGTGCGACGAGGCTGGCCAACGCCCAGCGTGCCGCGGAGCGGGCGGCCGCGCTTCGGCGTGAGCAGGAGCGCAAGGAGCGGCGGCGCCGAGTCGTTGTCCTCGGTGCGGCCGTGCTGGGTGTGCTCGTCGTCGTCCTCGTCGTCGCGGTGCTCGTGCAGTCCATGCGCGACGACCCCGGCGGCGGTCCGGGCCAGGTCGCCGGTGCACCCGACGGGGTGGCCGACGAGTACGCGCTGCCTCTCGGGCCCGCGCAGGCGCCGGTCACCGTCGAGGTGTACGAGGACTTCTTGTGCCCGTTCTGCGCGAGGTTCGAGCGCACCGCCGGAGATGCGCTCCAGGAGTACGCCGATGTGGGCGATGTGCACGTCCGGTTCCGCACGGTGGCGTTCCTCGACGGCGCTTCCGAGGGCAGCGAGTACTCCACCCGCGCGATGAATGCGCTCGGAGTGGTGCTCGACGAGGCGGGCCAAGACGCGGCGGTCGAGATGCACGACCTGCTGTTCGCGAACCAGCCGGCCGAGGGTACGACCGGCCTCTCCGACCGCCAACTCGTCGACCTGGCCGTGCGAGCCGGAGCGCGTCGGGGAGCAGTGGCCGGGCCTATCGAGCAGAGGAAGTTCGAGCAGTGGGTGGCCGAGGCGACCGAGGCGGCCAGCAAGAGCGGTGTCACGGGGACTCCGACGGTTCTCGTCGAGGGTGAGCCGCTGGAGGACAACAGCCTCGCTTCCTTGCAGACAGCCGTCGACACGGCACTCGACCGGTAGCCGTACCCACTGGCCCCAAACCGCCTGCCTGTCGGTGTACCGGCGTCGCCGGTCAACGATCGCCCTCGCTCAGTCCACAGCGGTCGCCGGTCTGGGGAAAAGTATGGGGACAACCGCGGCCTGCGCGGCGTGTCCTGCCGGACACGCGGATGGCCGAAAATCCCGGGTCGAGAAGTTGCCGAAACCCCTTGCGGGACAGGGCTTTCGGGCGATAGAACTTCTCTACGCCGCCGGGAGACCGGAGGCGAGATCGGACGGAAAACCGAGATCCGAAGTCCGCGGATTCATCCGCCGGACCCACCGGTGACGGGGTGCGGGATCAACGGATCCGTCCGTGTTGGTCGGGCGCGTCACTGCCCCGGGCAACAGTGAGGCCCCGCAAACTCATACTTTGCGGGGCCTCACCCTTTGTACCGCCAAGTCCGACTCTCATGCGCGAGCGACACGCGTAGGGCAGCGCGGGCGCCCGGTGCGACCGCGCCGGCCAGCGCCCCCGGCAGGACTCGAACCTGCGACCATCAGATTAGAAGTCTGGTGCTCTATCCAGCTGAGCTACGAGGGCCTGTCCGTCTCTCCGCACGACCGAGGTTACCGAGGGCCGGCTCGAGCCGGTATCAACGGCATACCGGACGTTTCTGCGGTCCTACGGTCGGTCTCCCTATGGTCGCCTTATGGTCGCCCATGGTCGCTCTACGGTCGCAGGGCGCCGATCCACTCCTCGATGCCACGCAGGTCCCGGGGGAGTGCCTCGGAGAGGTTGCGTGAGCCGTCCTCGGTGACCACGATGTCGTCCTCGATGCGGATGCCGATGCCGCGCAGCTCCTCGGGCACGAGCAGGTCGTCCTCCTGGAAGTACAGGCCCGGCTCGACGGTGAGCACCATGCCCTCCGCCAGGTCCCCACGTGGGTAGATGCCGGTGGACGCCTGCGCGCAGTCGTGCACGTCCATGCCGAGCATGTGGCTGGTGCCGTGCAAGGTCCAGCGGGCGTAGACCTTGCTGTCGGGGGAGAGCGCCTCCTCCGCAGGGACCGGGAGCAGGCCGAGGTCCTCCAGTCCGTGCGCGAGCACCTCCATCGCCGCGTTGTGCGGGGCCAGGAATGCGGCTCCGGGGCGCACCGCGTCGATGCCGGCCTGCTGTGCGTCCAACACCAGCGTGTAGAGGTCTCGCTGCAGGGGGCTGAAGGTCCCGTCGACGGGCAGGGTACGAGTGACGTCGGCGGTGTAGAGGGTGGACGCCTCGACACCCATGTCCAGCAGCACCAGCTCACCGGGTGTGATCGGACCGCTGTTCTCGATCCAGTGCAGCGTGGTGGCATGTCGACCGCCACCGACGATCGCGTCGTAGCCGATGTCGTTGCCCATCGCCCGGGCCCGCCGAAAGAACGTGCCTTCGATCCAGCGCTCGCCGTACCTGAGTACGTTGTCCCACTCGCGGACGCTGTCGGAGAAGCCGAGGGTGGTGATGTCACAGGCCTCCTGGAGCTGCTCGAGCTCCCACTCGTCCTTCACCAAACGCATCTCCGAGAGCACCCGCGCGAACTCCTCGTCGCGAGCCTCGTCAGCCGGCAGAGCACTGTCGAGGCGGCCGTCCACCCCACGCAGCAGGCGCGTCTTGCCAGCGGACGCGAGGACCGGCCCGAGCTCGTCGATGTGCCGGCAGGGAAGTCCGAGCGAGCTCGAGATCTCCTGCAAGGAAGGCCGGCGTCCGGCCCACAGCTCGCCGTACTGCCGGTCCCGGAAGAACTCGTCGGTGTCACGGGAGGAGCGAGGCCGTGCGTACAGCACCGCCTCCCCGTCGGAGTCGCCATGCACGACCAGCACCGCGTCGGTGGTCTGGTTCCCCGACAGGTAGGTGTGCGCGGTGTCCGGGCGGAACCGGTAGTCGGTGTCGTTCGAGCGGACCTTGAAGGTCCCCGCCGGCACCACCAGCCGCTCACCCGGGAACATCTCGGCGAGCCGGGTGCGGCGCCGCGCCGCCCAGGGAGCAACCGGGTGCGGCGGAAGGTCGAGCTCGCGCTCGCCCCAGCCCTGCCGCATGAAGGCGGCGTACGCCTCCGGGACCGCCGGGTCGTGGCTCTCGACGTTCAGGCCCTCCGCGCTGTCGCGGGAGTCGGTGCCCTCGGCGGGCAGCGGTGCATCCGCCCCCGCTTCGACGCGGTTGTCGGGGTCGTTCTCGGGTGTCGTGGTCTGCGGAGTCCGGCTCTGGTCGCTCACCAGAGCACTGTACGACGTGCCGGATAGGCTGCGACACATGAACGGGACGCCGTACGCCGCGGTGCCGCAGGCGCCCTCAGGCTCCCGGCCCCGCCGCCGCAGCGGCGTCGTGTTCACGGTCGCGGTCTCCATCGCGTTGGTGCTCGGCGCAGCGGTGATGGCGCTGGTGCTGCTGGCGTCCGGGGCCCCCGGTGCTCTGGCGATCGGGGTCGTCCTCGCCGCGGTTCCGGTGGGGCCGGTGGTGGCCTGCTTCATGTGGCTGGACCGGTACGAGCCGGAACCGGTCGCCCTGCTCGCGCTCGCATTCGGCTGGGGCGCGGTGGTGGCGACCAGCGCGGCACTGGCGGTCCAGGTGCTGGAGCGGGCCACGATCTCGCTGTCATCGGCGTGGTCGGCCGCGATCGTCGCGCCGGTCACCGAGGAGGCCGCCAAGGGCGTGTTCGTCGTGCTGCTGCTGCTGGTGCGCCGGCACGAGGTCGACGGGATCCTGGACGGCATCGTCTACGCAGGGGTGGTCGCGGTCGGCTTCGCGTTCACCGAGAACATCCTCTACCTGGCGAGCGCCTACATGGGCGGCGCGGGCCTCGGCCCCGGCGGCATCGGCGCGGCGACGGGGACCTTCGTCGTCCGTGGGATATTCAGCCCGTTCGCGCACCCGCTGTTCACGGTGGCGATCGGGATCGGTGTCGGGTACGCGGTGGTGACCAGGAGCGGCGTCATCCGCTGGCTGGCCCCGGTCGTCGGCTACGGGGTGGCGGTGGGCGCGCATGCGCTCTGGAACGGCTCCGCGTTCTTCGCCGGCGGGAGCCTGTTCCTGCTGACCTACCTGTTCGCGATGGTGCCTGCCTTCTTGCTGGCGGTCGCGTTCGCTGTGTGGGTGCGCAAGCGGGAAGGTCAGATGCTGGCCCGGGCCCTGGCCGACTGTGCGCGCCGGGGTCTGCTGCCGCATCAGGAGGTGCCCTGGCTGGCGCGGCTCGCGGGCCGTCGGTCCGCCCGCAGCTTCGCCAAGGCGCACAGCGGGCGGGCGGGTGCGAAGGCGATGACGAGCTACCAGCAGCAGGCCGTCGAGCTGGCCTTCCTGCACGACCGGTACCTGCGTGGTACGGCGCCCGCCGACTTCGTCCAACGCGGACAGGCCATGGTGGCCCGGCTCGCTGCCCTGCGGCCCTATGTCTTGTTCCCACCGAGCTCGCCGCGCGGGTGGCCGGTCGGGGCGCAGCTGGGTGGGCCTCGATGACCGCCACGGCGACCGACCTGGTGACGACCCTGCGGCAGCTGCGCGAAGCCCTGCGGGAGACCGAGCTGCCCCTGCAGCTCCCGGGTGCCGACGACTCCCGGCGGGCCAGAGACGAGATGCTCGACCAGCTCGACGACTACGTGCTGCCGCGGCTGGCCCAGATCGAGGCGCCGCTGCTCACCGTCGTCGGCGGCTCCACCGGTGCCGGCAAGTCCACGCTGGTCAACACCCTCGTCGGCACCCGGGTCAGCGAGACCGGCGTTCTCCGGCCGACCACTCGGTCACCGGTGCTGGTGCACAACCCGGCCGACGTCGGATGGTTCGACACCGGGCGGATACTTCCCGAGCTCGCACGTACCACCGGTGCGACCGCCGACCCCGGGGCACTCCAGCTGGTCTCCTCGGACTCCGTCCCGGTCGGCTTGGCCATCTTGGACGCACCCGACATCGACTCGGTGGAGCGGCGCAACCGCGCACTGGCCTCCCAGCTGCTCGCGGCAGCGGACCTGTGGCTTTTCGTCACCTCGGCAGCCAGGTACGCCGACCAGGTCCCGTGGGACTTCCTCAAGACGGCGGCCGACCGCAGCGCTGCGCTCGCCGTCGTCTTGGACCGCACCCGCCCCGAGGCAGTCGAGGAGGTGGCCGGCGACCTCGCCAGGCTGCTCACCGACCGCGGCCTGCGCGACGCCCTGCTGTTCACGGTGACCGAGGGTGTGGTCGACGCAGAGGGTCTGCTCCCAGCTGAGTCGGTGGCCCGGATCCGGGACTGGCTGCAGTCCCTGGCGGCCGACGCGAACGCCCGGGCGGCAGTGGTCAAGCAGACGCTGGACGGGGCGGTGCGCAGCCTGGCGGGTCGCACGCGCGTGGTCGCGGACGCCGTCGCCGCGCAGGAAGAGATGACGGCGCGACTGCACCGAAGCGTCGACGCCGCCTACCAGGAGGCGGTCACCCGCGTGGACGAAGCCTCGGCCGACGGGACGCTGCTGCGGGGAGAGGTGCTGGCCCGCTGGCAGGAGTTCGTCGGCACCGGTGAGCTGCTGAAGTCCCTGGAGTCCAGGATCGGCTGGCTCCGCGACCGGATCACCGGTGTGCTGCGAGGCCGTCCGCAGCAGGCGGAGCAGGTCACCGTCGCCGTGGAGTCGGGTCTGGAGTCCCTGATCCTCGAGCACGCGGAGAGTGCGGCGGAGCGCGCGGTCGCATCGTGGCGGTCGTCGGAAGCCGGTCAGCGACTCGTCGAGGAGTCCGAGCGCGACCTGGGACGCGCATCCAGGGACTTCCGGGCCAAGGCGGAGCGGGCGGTGCGCGACTGGCAGCAGGACGTGCTGGAGATGGTGCGCTCCGAGGGTGCCGACAAGCGGTCGACGGCCCGGTTCCTGGCGTTCGGCGTCAATGGGCTGAGCGTCGCTTTGATGGTGGTGGTGTTCGCTCACACGGCCGGGGTGACCGGTGCCGAGGCAGGCATTGCCGGCGGAAGTGCCTTGATCGGCCAGAAGCTGCTCGAGGCGGTCTTCGGTGACCAGGCCGTACGACGACTGGCCGCCACCGCCCGCAGGGACCTGCGAGGCAGGGTGGAGGCCCTGCTGGACACCGAGCGCGAGAGGTTCCGCAACGTGCTCGGTCAGGTCGCGGTGTCCGACACCGAGCAGCGGCTGCGTGCCGCCGCGGACCGGATCGACGGCTCCGGCTCCGTACTTCCGGCAGAGGCGGGCAGGTGACCGCACTGCTCGAAGGGGCGCGGAGGCTGACCGGCCGCGGAGGCTCCGACCTCGTGGCCCGGATGGACGCTTTGCAGCGCGCCGTGGAGGCCTCCAGCGGACGTCTGGACCCGGACCTGGTGGCCGAGGCGAACGAGGTGCTCGGCCGCGCAGGAGCCAGGTTGCGCCTGTCGGCAGAGCACACCGTCGTGGCGCTGGCCGGAGCCACCGGGTCCGGCAAGTCATCGGTGTTCAACGCAGTGGCGGGCCTCGAGCTGTCCGCCGTCGGCGTACGCCGCCCGACGACGGCCGCCACAATGGCCTGCGTCTGGGGAGCCGAGGGCGCCGGCGAGCTGCTCGACTGGCTCGGTGTCCCGAAGCGGCATCAGGTGGAGCGGGAGAGCCCCCTGGACGCGCCCAGCGGACTCGGAGGAGCGAGCCACGAGTCCGACCTGCGCGGGCTGGTGCTGCTCGACCTCCCCGACCACGACTCCACGGAGGTGGCTCACCACGTCGAGGTCGATCGGCTGGTGCGGCTCGCCGACCTGATGGTCTGGGTGCTCGACCCGCAGAAGTACGCCGACGCGGCGATCCATCAGCGGTACCTGGAGCCGCTGGCCTCCCACCAGGAGGTGATGGTGATGGCCCTCAACCACATCGACACCGTGGCGCCGGAGCGTCGACCGGAGATGCTCGACGACCTCCGCCGGCTCCTCGCCGAGGACGGTCTCGACCGGGTGCCGGTTCTGGTGACCTCGGCGCGAACCGGCGAGGGACTGCCTCCGCTGCGAGAGCTGATCGCGTCCCGGGTGGCCGCCAAGAAGGTGGCTCGCTCCCGGTTGTCGGCCGACGTCTCTGCCGTGGCGTCTCGGATGCGCTCGGCGAACGGCGACGCGCAGCCTGGGGACGTGGCGCGCCGCCGCAAGCAGGAGCTGGTGGGTTCCTTCGCCGACGCCGCGGGGGTGCCAATCGTCGTTCGAGCCGTCGAGAGGTCGACCAAGGTACGCGCCCGGCAGGCGACCGGGTGGCCGCTCACGGCATGGCTGGGCAGGCTCAAGCCGGACCCGTTGAAACGCCTGCACCTCGGCCTGGGCAAGCAAGGCCAGCAGGGCAAGCAAGGCAAGCAAGGCCAGCAAGGAAGGGAGCTCACGGTGCTGTCGCGGGCCTCGGTCCCGCAGGCGACCGCGGTGCAGCGGGCACGAGTGGACAGCGCTGTCCGTGCTGTGGCCGACGACGTCTCGGCCGGCCTGCCGCAAGCGTGGACGGCCGCGGTGAGGCGGGCGTCGGTCTCTCGGCTCCCGGACCTGAACGACGCGCTGGACAAGGCGGTGACGAGCACCGACCTCGGGGTCGACCGGCGGCCCGCGTGGTGGGGGCTCGTCCGAGTGGTGCAGTGGGTCCTCATCCTCACCGCCTTGGCGGGCGGCCTCTGGCTCGGTGGGCTGGCGGTGATGGGCTACTTCCAGCTACCGGTACCGGAGACCCCGGACTACCGCGGCTTCGCGGTGCCGAGCCTGATGCTCCTGGGCGGGGTGCTCGCCGGCATCGCGCTCGCCTGGCTCTCGCGCATCCTCGCCGGCATCGGCGCCCGGGCGAAGGCGTCGTCTGCCGACCGGCGCCTGCGCGCAGCGATCAGCGACGTCACCGAGCGGCTTGTCGTCGAGCCGATCGGGGCCGAGGTCGAGGCCTACCGGGCCACCCGGGACGCCTTGGCGAAGGCCGCCGGCTAGCTGGTCGGCCCGATCTCCTGCACAGCTTCGGTGCGCTCCGGCTGGTCCACAGGACGCTTCCGGCGGCTGGTGCGGGTGTCAGGTCCCCGGCAGCCTTGCGGCGTACGAACAAGCCGACGCACCGACGAGGAGCAGCGCCATGAGCGAGACCTTTGTGACCTTTCACGGCTGGGTGGGGAACGAGGTGACCCACCGAGAGCCCAGCGGCGTCAGCGTCGTGAACTTCCGGGTCGCCTCGACACCCCGGATCAAGCGCAAGGGCGAGTGGACGGACGGCGACACGACCTGGTACTCCGTCAATGCCTGGCGCTCCCTCGCCGACAACATCCGCGACTCGGTGAAGAAGGGTGACGCGGTCATCGTGCACGGCCGGCTGCGCAGCGAGACGTGGACCCGAGAGGACCAGCTGACGTCGACCACGCTGGTCGTGGAGGCCAGCTTCGTCGGTCACGACCTCAGCCGCGGGACGAGCGTCTTCCTCAGGTCGGCGCGTCCCGACCGCCCCGACGCGGACGCGCACGAGGAGCTGGCCGACATGATCCACGGCGACCAGCGCGCTCAGACGCCGATGGACAGCTGGGGCAACCCGAAGTCGCCGGCCGATGCCCCCGGCTCCAAGGAAGCGGCTGCCGGCACGGCCCCAGGGCCGGTGGGCACCTCGGCCGCCTGAGACGGGCGCACGGTCGGGTCGGACCGGCTTGGCCCGTCGCCGTAGGCTCTTCGACCATGGCTGAGTATGTGTTCACCCTGCGCAACGTGCGCAAGGCCCACGGTGACAAGGTGGTGCTCGACAACGTCACCCTCTCGTTCCTCCACGGGGCGAAGATCGGCGTGGTCGGGCCCAACGGCACCGGCAAGTCGACCTTGCTCAAGATCATGGCCGGGCTGGACCAGCCGTCCAACGGTGACGCACTGCTCGACCCGGGCGCGACCGTGGGGATGCTGGAGCAGGAGCCGCCGCTGACCGAGGGCAAGACCGTGCTTGCCAACGTCGAGGAGGCGGTCGGGTCGGTCAAGGCGAAGCTGGACCGGTTCAACGAGATCTCCGAGGCGATGGCCGACCCGGAGGCGGACTACGACAAGCTCCTTGCCGAGATGGGAGACCTGCAGACCGACCTCGACCACGCCGGGGCATGGGACCTGGACAGTCGCCTGGACCAGGCGATGGACGCGCTTCGCTGCCCGCCGCCGGACGCGCTGGTCGACAACCTGTCCGGAGGCGAGCGCCGGCGGGTGGCGCTGTGCAAGCTGCTGCTCCAGCAGCCGGACCTGCTCCTGCTCGACGAGCCCACCAACCACCTCGACGCGGAGTCGGTGCAGTGGCTCGAGGGTCATCTCGCCGGCTACCCCGGTGCGGTGCTGGCGGTGACCCACGACCGGTACTTCCTGGACAACGTCGCGAGCTGGATCCTCGAGCTCGACCGCGGCCGCGCCCACCCCTACGAGGGCAACTACTCCACCTACCTGGAGACCAAGAAGCAGCGGCTGCAGATCGAGGGCCAGAAGGACGCGAAGCGCGCCAAGATGCTCGAGCGCGAGCTCGAGTGGGTCCGCTCCAACCCGAAGGCACGCCAGGCCAAGAGCAAGTCGCGCCTGGCCCGCTACGAGGAGATGGCGGCTGAGGCCGAGCGGAACCGCAAGGTAGACCTGAGCGAGATCAACATCCCGTCCGGCCCACGGCTGGGTGACGTGGTGCTGGAGGCCGAGGACCTGGAGAAGGGCTTCGGCGACCGCCTCCTGATGCACGACCTGGCGTTCAGCCTTCCCCGGGCCGGCATCGTCGGGGTGATCGGCCCCAACGGCGTCGGGAAGACCACGTTGTTCCGGATGATCACCGGGGAGGAGAAGCCCGACGCCGGCGATCTCAGGGTCGGCCAGACGGTCCGCATCTCCTACGTCGACCAGAGCCGTGGACGCATCGCGGCCGAGAAGTCGGTCTGGGAGGTGGTCTCCGACGGCCTCGACCACATCAAGGTGGCGAGCTTCGAGATGCCCAGCCGCGCCTACATCGCCTCGTTCGGCTTCAAGGGGCCCGACCAGCAGAAGAAGGCGGGCGTGCTCTCCGGGGGGGAGCGGAACCGGCTCAACCTCGCGCTCACCTTGAAGATGGGCGGCAACCTGCTGCTGCTTGACGAGCCCACCAACGACCTCGACGTGGAGACCCTGCAGTCTTTGGAGGACGCGCTGCTGGAGTTCCCTGGTTGCGCCGTGATCACCTCTCACGACCGATGGTTCCTGGACCGGACCGCGACCCACATCTTGGCCTGGGAGGGCGACGAGGCCGACGAGGGCCGCTGGTTCTGGTTCGAGGGCAACTTCGCGGCCTACGAGGCGAACAAGGTGGAGCGGCTGGGTGCCGAGGCGGCCCGTCCGCACCGGGTGACCCATCGCCGTCTCACCCGACCCTGACCCGCTGGTCGCCCGGCGCAACTTGTCCGGTTTCCTGCCTTTTGAGGCGTTAGCGGACCTATCCTGCACCTGTGGGGAAGCAGGGCACGAGTATGCGCCGGGCGGCTGCGAAGATCAGCGCTCCGGTGCGTTCGCTGTGCCGTCGGCTGCTGCTCCTTCTGCTCGCCACCGGTGCCCTCGTCGCTGTCGTTGCGGTGGTGGCGACACAGGCCGGGCTGGCCCGCTCCTGGTTGGCCCTGCTCGTCCTCCCGACGCTCGCCCCTGCCTGGTGGCTGTGGGCGTTCCTGCGTGCTCGCCCCCCCGCAGAGCTGGAGCTCGTCATCGGCCGCGAGGAGCAGCCGCTGAGGGACCTCTGCGACGAGGTCGCCGCAGCGGTTGCGGTGCCTGCAGTGCGACGGGTGGCGATCTCCACCGAACCGCGGACGAGGCTGCACACCGACGCGCGCGGCGTCGTCCTGCTGGTGGCCGGTCCCGCCCTGTGGCACCTGCACGATCTGGAGATGCGCAAGGCCTTGGCGCCGGTGGTCGCGTCCTCGGCGGTCGCCGCACAGGCGAAGATGCGGTGGGCCCAACGGCTGGGCAGGCGGTTGCTGAGCGCCTGCGAAGCCACTCCCACGGTGCTGGGATGGCCATTCCGTGGGCTCAGCACCGAGCTCAGTGGTGCGCTGGCCGAGATGGAGCGAGAGCTCGCGAAGTGGGGACGCACCCGCGCCGCAGAACACGGCCTGGACGACGAGCCCGAGGTGGACGTGCTGGCAGAGGTGTGGGAGATCTTCGTCGAGAGGTTCGCGCGGCCGAGCTACCGGCGTTCGTGGGTGCCGGTGGAGATGGGCGTCGGCCTGCACGACTTCGTGGCGGCCCTGGACAGCTGTCGGGTGATCGACCGCAGGCAGCCCCGGAGGGTCACCGGCAGACGCGTCGCCGACCTACTCACCGAGGCCCCAGACCTCGACCGGTCGTTCTCGCGCCTGGTCGCCCAGCGGCTGGGCGTCGATGGCCGGGAGGTCTCGTGGGCCGAGTATCCGGATGCGGTGGTCGGCTCGCACCAGCGTGAGCTGGCAGCCAAGCTCGTCTCGGCCGTAGGACTGGTCAGTGGCGAGCCGGTTGCCCCGACCATGGCGAACGTCATCGAGGCGGTCGAGGACAAGCAGCGCGAGGTGGCGGCCGCGCTCTACGGGCTCGCTGCCCCCGGCCCGGATGAGGCCGAGGCCGCGCTTGTGGTGCTCGAGGAGTACCTGGTCGCTTTCGTCACCACAGCGGTGGTCGACGCCGGCACCGCGAAGCGGCAGCTGGACTGGGTGGCCGGCCACCTGGTCGTCACCGATGAGCGCGAGGTCGTCGACGTCTCCGGGGTCGTCGCGTCCTTCGTGCACGGGTCGAACGCCCGGCTGTACGCCTGGATGGAGTGGCTGGGACTGTTGCAGACCACCGTGCAGGTCAACGGTGCGGGGGCCCGGTCCGCGACGGTCTTCGCCACCGGGCTGTTCGGGCCGGTGCTGCTGCGCGGCGTGGTCGCCGACCTGGTCCGGTACGGCGATGAGCTGATCGTGCTCGGTGACGTGCGGCGCTTCGGGTGGCGTGGGCTGGTCGGCGTACTCCGCCAACGCCCATGGGTGCTCGAGCTGCTTCGCCGCAACCGGACGACTCCGGTGGCCCAGCTGCTCCGGGAGATGCCCTCGAGCGTCCACATCCCGCTCGACCAGGTGGAGGCCGTCACTCTCTCCGCGCGACGGTTCACCCATGTGTGGAAGTGCGTCATCGAGACCGAGGCACGCCGGGTTGTGCTGCGCGGGAACATCGACGCGTCGGTGGTCGCCCGGGTGCTACGTGCCGAGCTGGCCCACCGGGTGACCACCCGAGGGTTGCCCGGTGAGGTGGCTGCCCCCGGGCGCCACGCTCAGCGGCCCGACCGACCCGCCGGGTTCTCGCTCAGGAGCGCGTCGGCGATGATCCTGCGCTGGATCTCCGAGGTGCCCTCGAAGATGGTGGTCAACCGGGCATCACGCCAGTAGCGCTCCACCGAGTACTCGGTGGTGTACCCGTTCCCGCCGAAGATCTGCAGAGCCTGGCTGGTCACCCGTTCGGCGGCTTCCGAGGCGAAGAGCTTGGCCTGGGAGGTCTCGGTGTTGGCGCGTTGGCCTGCGTCGACCAGCCATGCGGCGTGCTGGTAGAGCTGCCGGGCGGCGGCCACCGCAGCGGACATGTCGGCCAGCATGTGCCTGATCGCCTGCTGGTTGCCGATCGGCTCGCCGAACTGCACCCGCTGCTGGCAGTAGCTCAGCGCGTCCTCCAGGGCTCCTCGGGCCAGCCCCACCGCTCGGGCGGCGGTCTGCACCCGAGCCACGTTGAGCCACCTCAGGCTGTGCTTGAACCCCTGGCCCTCCTCCTCGCCGGTGTCCTGCAAGGCCGCGGCGGGCAGGCGCACGTCGGAGAAGTCCAGCTCCCAGGTGGTCATCCCGAAGTAGCCGACCTTGTCGATCGGCCGGCCGGTGATGCCTTCGGGGAAGCTGCCTCGCTCCTTGTCCACGAGGAACAGCTCGAGCCCGTCGGAGGGTCCGCGACCTGCGCGCGGTGCACGGGTCCTCGCCAGCAGGTGGAGGAAGTCGGCGGCACGGGCGTGCCCGACCCAGCGCTTGGTCCCGTTGACCACCCAGCCGGCGTCACGTGGGTCCTCGCCGGACTCGCCGGACTCGACGGAGCGCACGGCCGAGCAGGTCACGTTGGCGAGGTCGGATCCGGCGCCGGGCTCGGAGAAGGCGATCGCGCCGATCCGTCTGCCCGCAGCGCTGCGCCGTAGCAGCTCGCGGCGACGGGCAGGGTCCACGCTGTCGCAGCCGGTGCCGTTCCCTCGCGCGATGATGCTTCCCACGCTCAGCCACGCCCTGGCCAGCTCCTCGGACAGCAGGCAGTAGTCGAGCACTCCCCGACCCAGGCCACCGTCCTCTCGGCCGATCAGGACCCCGAAGTAGCCGAGCTCGGCCATCTGCTCCAGGAGCTGGTCGGGGATGTCCTCGTGACGCGGGTCGAGCTCGTTGGCGAGCGGAAGCACCTCGTCCATCGCGAAGGCGCGGGCCTCTTGTTGGAACTCGACGCGGTCTGGGGTCAGGTACGGGCTCGTCGAAGGGGCGAGGGTGCGGACCGGATATAGGTTGTGGCTCTGCCAGGACGTCATCGCTCAGCGGATGTCTGCTGCCGGATTCGCCTCTACCAGCTTGTCGGTGACGGCGTCGAAGACCCGACCCACCGCACCGAAGTCCTCGTGGCTGGCCAGGTCCACCAGGAACGCTCGAACACCGGCTACATGGGTGGGGGCGGCGTCCTCGAGCGCCCGGTAGCCGCCGTCGGTGATCACCGCTTCCACCCCTCGCCGGTCGTCGGCGCAGGACACCCGCTCCACGAACCCGTTGCGCTCCAACCGCGCGATGGTGTGGGTGATCCTGCTCCGGGAGTGGCTGACCGAGTCCGCGAGCACCGCCATCCGCATCCGCTTCGAGGGGGCCTCGGAGAGCCGGACGAGGATCTCGTACTCGGGCAGGGAGAGGTTGTGGCGCTCGCGCAGGTCGCGGTCGAGCCGCTCGGTCAGCAGCGTGGTGCCGACCAGGTAGGCGCGCCAGGAGCGCTGCTGGTCCGGGTCCAACCAGGCGGTGTCGGGCGGCATGACCCAGAGTCTACCGAGATCATCGATTATGGTTGAATGTTCAACTCTCTCGCTGGCGCTGATGCTCCCCCGAGGGCACGGGTGCTGCTCTGGCAGGATCACCTCGTGCGGCACGTCTACCACTGCCCCCTGAGATGGGCCGACATGGACTCGTTCGGGCACGTCAACAACGTGGTCTACGTCGACTACCTGCAAGAGGCGCGGGTGGACATGCTCGCCGTCCACGCGCCGGTAACCGGGGGCGAGGAGCTGGCCGAGGGCGTCGTGGTGGTCCGCCACGAGGTGGACTTCGTCGCTCCGCTCGTCTACCGGCCCGAGCCGGTCCGGATCGAGTCGTGGGTCAGCCGGATCCGGTCCGCCTCGTTCACCATGAGGTACGAGATCCTCGACCAGCTCGACGACGGACGCAGGACGGTGTTCGCCCGCGCAGCGACGGTGCTGACGCCGTACGTTTTCGCCGAGGAGCGACCGCGACGTATCCGCCCGCACGAGACCGACATCCTGCGCCGCTTCCTCGAGCCGGACGAGGAGGCGACCTCGTGAACCAGTCGGCCAGGAGGCACACCTATCCGTGCCGCGTCCGGTTCTCCGATGTCGATGTCTTCGGGCACGTCAACAACGTCAAGTACTTCGAGTACTACCAGGAGGCCAGGCTGGTCTTCCTCGGTTCGCTCGGCGGAGGCTACGACGAGAGGGCCTTCCCGCTCGTGGTTGCGCGGGTGGAGGTCGACTACCGCCGTCCGATCCTCTTCCGCACTGACCCCTACGTCGTCGAGACCTGGGTTGTCCAGGTCGGCCGCTCCTCGTTCACGCTGGGCTCGGAGGTCAAGGACGGTGACGAGGTGCTCTCACGCGCGGAGACGGTGCTGGTCACCTTCGACCTCGACCAGCGCCGGGCGCGTCCGCTGAGCTCTGCTGAGCGGGACCTGCTCGAGCGCTCAAGGTAAGGGTCGCCGAAGCGTCGGGCCGCCTACTCGTCGAAGGAGTTCACCATGAACTGAGCGGCGTGCGTGACGTAGCTCCAAAACTGTGCGTCCTGCTCCGGCGGCAGGTTCACCTCGTCGAGGCCGGCCCGGAAGTGCCGGAGCCAGTGGTCGCGCGCCTCGGGGTTGACCTTGAACGGAGCGTGCCGCATCCGCAGCCGGGGGTGGCCGCGTCGCTGCGAGTACGTCGTCGGCCCGCCCCAGTACTGAGCCAAGAACATCGTGAGCCGTTCCGCCGCAGGGCCGAGGTCCTCCTCGGGGTACAACGGGCGCAGCACCTCGTCGTGTGCCACCCCTTCGTAGAACCGGTCCACGACCTTCGCGATCGTCGGGTAGCCACCGATCGCGTCGTAGAAGCTCTGCTCCTCGCTCACCGGTCCATTGTCCCTGTCCGGACAAGCCGAGTCCCGGCGCGGGCACGCCGAGGTGCTGTGTGATAGCAGTGGTGGCACAGTGCTTCGGTCGCCAGGCCGACCTGCCAGGCCGACCCGCCACGCCGACCAAGGAGAAGCAGATGGCTACTACTCGGACCGCCACGACCAACTGGGAGGGCTCGCTCACCGACGGGGGAGGCAAGGTCTCGCTGGTCTCCTCCGGGATCGGGACCTACGACGTGTCCTGGGCGGCGCGGACCGAGGAAGCCAACGGCCAGACGAGCCCGGAGGAGCTGATCGCCGCGGCGCACGCGTCCTGCTTCTCGATGGCTCTGTCCGGCGCGCTGAGCAAGGCGGACACTCCACCGCAGTCGCTCGAGACGACCGCCGAGGTGACGTTCGAGGTCGGCCAGGGGATCACCGGCATCCGGTTGAGCGTGGTCGGCCGGGTGGAGGGCCTCAGCGAGGACGACTTCACCGCGGCTGCGGAGGGTGCCAAGCAGAACTGCCCTGTCTCCCAGGCGCTGGCCGGCGTCCGCGACATCACCGTGGACGCGTCACTGGCGGCCGGCTAGGCGTTCGGCTCCGAAGGCGCATCTGCGGAGGTCGCGGTGGCCCCGGGTGCGTCCCGGTGCCAGATCACCCGCTGCGGCAGGGCGATCTCGATGCCCTCGTGGTCGAAGCGGGCCTTGATCCGCTGCCGCATCTCGCGGGCGACCTCCCACTGCTCGAGCGGAGCGGTCTTCAGGGTCACCCGGACGACGACACCGTCCGGAGTGAGCATCTCCACCCCCCAGATCTCCGGCTCCTCGATGATGACCGAGCGGTACTCCTCGTCCTCCCACAGCGAGTGCGCCACGTCGCGCAGCACCTCCTGGACCCGGTGCAGGTCCTCGCCGTAGGCAACCGGGATGTCGAGCACGGTGCGCGCCCAGTTCTGGCTCATGTTGCCGATCCGGAGGATCTCGCCGTTGCGCACGTACCACACGGTCCCGTTCACGTCGCGCAGCCGCGTGACCCGTAGGCTCACCGCTTCCACGGTTCCGATGGCCTCCCCGGCGTCGACCACGTCGCCGACGCCGTACTGGTCCTCGAAGATCATGAAGATGCCCGACAGGAAGTCCTTGACCAGGCTCTGCGCACCGAAGCCGAGTGCGACCCCGACGACGCCGGCACTGGCGATCAGCGGCGCCGGGTCGTAGCCGAGCTCGGCGATCACCATGATCGCCACCAGCACGACGACGACGCCGGTGACGATGCTCTTCAGCAGCGATGCCATCGCCTTGATGCGTTGGGTGCGTCGTTCCGCCGCCGCAGCGCCGGCGACGACCAGGCGTTCACTGGCCCGACCGAGCCGGCCGCGGCTGATCGGGCTGCTCATCCTGCCCTCGGCTGCTCGGTTGGCGAGCCGGTCGATGACCCGGTGCAGCAGCCATCGCCCGACCACCGCGAGCAGGACCAGCCCGAGGATCTCCAGCGGTTTCGCGACCAGCCAGCCCGAGGCGACGGCGGCGCTCTCGTTGCCGGTCACCTCGAAGACCGCATCGCACAGGTTGCTGTCGACCTCGTCGCAGACGGCGGCGTTCCTGAACAGGCTCATGAGCGGAGGTTACGAGACGCCGCGACGGCACCACAGGTGAGGTTCGCTACCCTGGCGTCGTGCTGTCCAGCCCTGCCCGACACCGGCTCCGACGACTCGGCCAGGCGGTCGCAGTCGCGCCTGCCGTCGCTGTCCTGCTCTCAGCCCCGGTGGCCTTGGCGGACACTCCCGAGGGGTGGCCGGAGGCAGAGCCGGTCTCGACACTTTCCACACTGCTGCTTCTTGCCGGCATCCCGGTCGCGCTGATCGCGGTGATCGCGCTGCTGGTGTACGTGCCGTCCATGGCTCGCGGTGACAGGTACACCCCCGGCCTGGCCTGGCACAACAAGAACGAGTGGTTCGGCGGTCCGAGCGGGGGCGTCGAGGCCGCCGAGTCCGCCGAGCGTCCGGCCCTCGAGGCCGGCGAGGTGGAAGCGGGCGGTGCCAGTGCCCGCTGGTGACGCCTTCACCGCTCAGGAGCGGCACGAGATCGACAGGGCGATCCGCGATGCCGAGACGGTGTGCCGCTACGAGTTCTCGGTGTTCGTGGGCGCTGCGGAGGCAGAGACCAGGCCCTTCGCCACCCGGCTGCACGCCTCCCTTGCCGCTCCCGACCGCAGCGTGCTGGTGATGGTCGACCCGTCGGCACGGATCGTCGAGATCGTCACCGGCGCCGAGGTCAGACGCGACCTCGACGACGGGGAGGCGCACCTGGCCGCACTGACCATGCAGTCGGCGTTCGCGGCCGGTGACCTCGTTGGCGGGATCACCCACGGGCTGTCGATGCTCGCCGACCACGCCCGCCGACCGCGGATGCTGCACGCGGAGTAGCTCAGCCGCCGGCGTCCTTGGCCTGCGCGGCGAGGGATCGTTCGAGGTCCGCGCGCCCTTCCCGCACATAGCGCTTGGCAGCAGGGTTGGCCTCTGAGCTCCCGAGCCAGCGGTCGACCGTGTCGAGCGTCTCGCGGGTGGCGAGCGACCTCGGGAAGAGAGCGGTCAGGACGGTCGAGGCGCGCTGGACCCCCTTCTCCTCCCAGATCGTCGCGGCGACGTCGAGATAGCGCTCGACGTACGGCGCCAGCAGCTCGTCCTGCCCGGGCACCTGGAACGAGTACGCGATGCTGCGCTGAGTCTCGTTCGGCACGTCGTCGCGGACGACGGCGTCTCGCCACGCAGCCTCCTTCGCCTCCGCCGTCGGGATCACCGCGAGCACACCGGCGGCATGCTCCTGTCCCGAGATCGTGCGGTCCCGCTCGAGCTCCGCCTGCACCTGCTCATCGCCCGCCCGGGCGCCGAGGGCCAGGGCCTTCAGCAGCGACCACCGCAGGTCGGTGTCGATGGTGAGCCCTCGCAGCGGAGCACTGCCGTCGTAGAGGCCCTGCACGAAGTCCAGCCCCTCCTCGCCCAGCGCCGCAGCCGCATATCCGCGGGCGAACGCGAGCTGGTGGTCGCTGCCGGGTTCGGCCTCGTCGAGCAGCCTGCGCAGGCCACGTTCCCAGACCAGGTTCAGGTCGGCGCGGTTCTCCAGAGCCGAGTAGGTGTCCACCGCCTGCTTCGCGTAGCGCAGCAGCGCGGCCACGGCCGTCAGGTCCGACTCGGCTCCGATGCCGCGCAGCACCAGCGCGACGAAGTCCGAGGCCGCCATCTCGGCGTCTCGGGTCATGTCCCAGGCGGCCCCCCAGCAGACGGCTCGAGCCAGCGAGTCGTCGAGGGTGTCGACCCCGGAGACCAGGGTCCGCAGCGACCGCTCGTCCAGGCGTACCTTCGCGTAGCTGAGGTCGCCGTCGTTCAGGAGCACCAGGTCCGGCTGCCGGTGCCCGGTCAGCTCGGGGACCTCGGTGCGCTCGCCGCTCACGTCGGTCTCGACGGACGTACGGCGCACCAGCCGCCCGTCGACCTCGTCGTAGAGGCCGATCGCTATCCGGTGCCGACGCAGCGTCGGGAAGTCGGGATGTGCGGACTGGGTGACATGGAACGACGCGAAGCAGCCGTCCGCACCGACCTCGAAACCTGGGGTCAACGTGTTCACCCCAGGGGTCTGCAGCCACTCCCGGGCCCAGGCGTGCAGGTCGCGGCCCGAGGACTCCTCGAGGGCGGCGAGCAGGTCGGTGAGCTCGCTGCTGCCGAACTCGTGCTTCACGAAGTACGCACGCAGCCCGCGAAGGAAGTCCTGCTCTCCCACCCATGCCACCAGCTGCTTGAGGGCTGATGCACCCTTGGCGTAGGTGATTCCGTCGAAGTTGACCTCGACCGCGGTGAGGTCGTGGTTGTCGGCGGCGATCGGGTGCGTGGAGGGCAGCTGGTCTTGCCGATAGGCCCAGTTCTTGCGGGCGTTGGTGAATCCCGTCCAGGCCTCGTCGTACTTGGTCGCCTGGACCGACGCGTGGTGGGCGGCCCACTCGGCGAAGGACTCGTTGAGCCAGAGGTCGTCCCACCACCGCATCGTCACGAGGTCCCCGAACCACATGTGGGCCATCTCGTGCAGGATGGTGTTCGCCCGGTGCTCGTAGAACGACCGGGTCTGCCGGCTTCGCGGCAGGTAGTCGTCGCGGAAGGTGACGCAGCCGGCGTTCTCCATCGCCCCCATGTTGTACTCCGGCACGTAGAGCTGGTCGTACTTGCCGAACGGGTAGGGGTAGTCGAAGGCCTCCTCGAAGAAG
>CADCUJ010000019.1 GCA_902805855.1 uncultured Nocardioidaceae bacterium | reverse complement strand
GACGGCGTCAAGTTCGTGCAGAAGGAGGACGTCGTCCCCGCGGCGGCCGATCGCTGGGTCTTCCGGATCGCCCCGGCTGTGGCGCTGCTGCCCTACCTCGTCGCCATGCTCGTGATACCGATCGGCCCCGGTCTCGTCGGCCAGGACCTCGACGTCGGGATCTTCTTCGTGCTCGCCGTGATGGGCGTCGGCGTGATCGGCACCCTGATGGGCGGCTGGTCGAGTGCCAACAAGTTCAGCCTGCTCGGCGGGATCCGGGTCGCCGCTCAGCTGATGGCCTACGAGCTGCCGTTCGTGCTCGCGGCCGCTTCCGTGGCGATGGCGGCGGGGACCCTCTCGCTGACCGGCATCGTCACGGCGTGGGAGCCGTGGTGGCTGCTGTGGCAGGCACCAGCCGCGGTGGTGTTCTTCGTTGCCGGGCTCGCCGAGCTCCAGCGACCGCCGTTCGACATGCCGGTAGCCGACGCCGAGCTCGTCTTCGGTCCTTACACCGAGTACGGCGGGCTGCGGTTCGCGGTCTTCCTCCTGGCCGAGTACGCCGGCATCGTCGTCCTGTCCGCGCTGACCGCGGTCCTCTTCCTCGGCGGCTGGCACGGCCCGGCCGAGGAGCAGCTGGGCTGGCTGTGGACGCTGCTGAAGACCGGCCTGGTCGCGTTCCTGGTCATCTGGGTGCGGGTCGCCTACCCGCGGCTGCGCGAGGACCAGCTGCAGCGGCCCGCCTGGCAGGGGCTCGTGCCGCTCGTCCTGCTCCAGCTGGCGGTCACCGCCGCAGGGGTGGTGATCTACGGGTGAGGCTCCCCGGGACCGGTCTGCTGAAGGGGCTGGCGGTGACCCTGCGCACCATGACGCGCAGGTCGGTGACCGCGCAGTACCCGGACGCGCTGCCGGTCCTCCCCCCTCGCTCGCGTGGGGTCATCGCGCTGATCGAGGAGAACTGCACCGTCTGCATGCTGTGTGCGCGCGAGTGCCCGGCGTGGTGCATCTACATCGACTCGCACAAGGACGTCGTTCCGGCCACGACCGAGGGTGGCCGCGACCGGAGCCGGAACGTGCTGGACCGGTTCGCGATCGACTTCTCGATCTGCATGTACTGCTCGATCTGCATCGAGGTGTGCCCCTTCGACGCCCTCCACTGGAGCAACGAGTTCGAGTACGCCGAGCTCGACATCCGGGAGCTGACGCACGAGAAGGAGCGGCTGCGCGAGTGGATGTGGACCGTACCTGCCCCGCCTGCGCTCGACGGCGGCTCGGAGCCGGCCAAGGAGCTGGGAGTCGCGGAGAAGGCAGCGCGGCCCCCCGGTGAGGGTGAGCCGGCCACGTGAGTGTCGTCGAGGTGCTGTTCCTGCTGCTGGGCCTGGCGGCGCTGGGATCGGCGCTGCTGGTGGTGTCGACCAAGAACATGGTGCACGCCGCACTGTGGCTGGTGGTCACCCTCGCCTCGATCGCTGGGATCTACCTGTTGCTGGCGGCGGAGTTCGTGGCCTGGGTGCAGGTGCTGATCTACGTGGGGGCCGTCGTCGTCCTGCTGCTCTTCGCCCTCATGCTGACCCGCGCGCCGACCGGCCCGCAACCCGACACCACGGTGGCCCGCGTCCTGCCCGCAGCAGCCGTGGCTGTGCTGGTCGCCGCGCTCCTCGCCACGACCGTCGTGGCCGGCTTCACCGGCGTCCGCCTCGACCTCGACGGCGCTGTCGTCGGAAGCGCGGCGACGACCGGCGAGACCATCTTCGAGAAGTGGGTGCTTCCGTTCGAGGTGCTCAGCGTCCTGCTCCTGGCGGCCCTGGTCGGCGCGATCGTGCTCTCGCGTCTGCGCACGGACGACACCGAGGATCGCGGCCGGCCGCGAGAGCAGCGAGACGCGCAGGAGGTGCGGCGCTGATGCCCCTGTGGTGGCCGCTGCTGCTGGCGAGCCTGCTCTTCGCGATCGGGGTGTACGGCGTGCTCGTGCGCCGCAACGCGGTGCTGGTGCTGATGGGCGTCGAGCTGATGCTGAACGCGGTCAACATCAACCTGGTCGCCTTCGACGCACACCTTCGCGACGTACTGCACGGCGGCCAGACCTTCGCCCTGTTCATCATCGTCATCGCGGCGGCCGAGGTGGGACTGGCCCTCGCGATCGTGCTGCTGGTCTTTCGCAGCCACGGCCACATCGACGTCGACCGGCTGCGCGGGCTCGCGGACCGCGACCCCCCCACCGAGCCTTCGGGTGGAGACGGGGTCACGGCCCACTCAGCGCTCACCGGACCGGGGCGTACCCGGTGAGCGCGCTGCTGCTCGGTCTCGTGCTGCTTCCCTTCGGGTCCGCCGCGCTGAGCCTGCTCGTCGGTCACCGGGCCGAGGTGGCGGTCAAGGGCCTGTCGGTCGGCGCCTCCGGACTGGGTCTGGTCCTTGCCGGAGTGGTCGCGGTCCCACAGCTGGGAGACGCCGCCGCCACCGGCCAGGTGTACGCGAGCACCAGCGCGGCGGGCCCGCCGATCGAGCTCTCCATGTATGTCGACCAGCTCAGCGCGGTGATGCTCCTGCTGGCGCACACAGTCTCGTTCCTGGTCCAGGTGTACTCCCTCGGTTACCTGGCGGCGGACCCTCGCTACCCGTCGTACACCGCGCTGGTGGCCCTGTTCACCGGCGCCATGACGGTGGTGGTCACAGCAGACGACCTGTGGCTGCTGCTCGTCGGCTGGGAGCTGATGGGCGCGTGCTCGTACTTCCTGATCGCGCACCACTGGGAGCTTCCCGAGGCCCGGGAGGGCGCGGTCAAGGCGTTCTTGATGACGCGAACCGCGGACCTGGGCCTGCTGTTCGCGATCATCCTGCTCGGGATCCGCTTCGACTCCTACCGGATCAGCACCATCATGGCGGCCATCTCCGACGGCGGGTTCGTGCGCGACGAGCTGTGGCTGCCGGCGATGCTGCTCGGGGCCGCGGTCATCGGCAAGTCCGCCCAGTTCCCGCTGCACACCTGGCTTCCGGATGCGATGCCCGGCCCGACGCCGATCTCCGCGCTCATCCACGCAGCGACGATGGTCGCCGCCGGGGTGTTCCTGGTCGCGCGGACCTACCCGCTGTTCCTCTCCGCCCCGGCAGCCTTGAACCTCCTCGCCGGCGTCGCGGCGCTGACCATGCTGCTAGGGGCGCTGTACGCGCTGCTCAGCGAGGACTTGAAGCGGGTGCTGGCCTGGTCGACGGTGAGCCAGCTCGCCTACATGTTCGGAGCGCTCGCGGTCGGGGCCTACTCCGCCGGGATCCTGCACCTGTTGGCACACGGCGCGTTCAAGGCGCTGCTGTTCCTCGCCGCGGGCTCGGTGGTGCACGCGGTCGGCTCGACATCGATGTCCTCGATGGGCGGGCTGCGCGAAAAGCTCCCGGACACGTTCATCACGATGACGGTCGGCTTCGGCGCGCTGGCCGGCATCGCGCCGCTGGTCGGTTTCTTCACCAAGGACGCCGTCATCGGTGCCAGCCTCGACGCCGCCACCGCCGGTCGGCTGATCTGGCCGTGGCTGGCATGGGTGCTGTTCGCCTCGACGGTCCTGACTGCGCTGGTGACCGTGGCCTACTGCCTGCGTGCGTGGCTGAGGGTCTTCTTCGGTCAGGTGGCCTCCTCGGCCGAGCCGGCGCCGACGTCCGAGCCGGCGCCGCCGGCTGAACCCGTCGACGAGGACCAGCAACCACCGGTTCTGGTCACCGAGGTGCACGAGTCCCCGTGGGCGATGCGTGGGCCGCTCTACCTGCTGGCCGTTCCGACCACCGTCGGCGGTCTCGCCGTGGCCTATCCGCACCTGCTTCTCGGCAGTGAGCGGGAGCATCATCTCCTGCATCCGGAGCTGGCAGTGGTGATGACGCTGTTGATCGCCTCCGCCGCGGCGGTCACGATCTGGGCGGGCCGGCGCAGCACCGGGCGGGCAACCCGGCGACCATTCGTGCCGCACCCGCCGGTCGACCGGATCTACGAGGTCGGCCTGGTCCGGCCGGTACGCCGCCTCGCCCTGCTGGTGCGAGCCGGTGACCGCGACGTGATCGACGCCTACGCAGTCGGCGCCGGCGCCTCGGCTCGTGGGCTCGGCTGGGTGCTACGGCTCAGCCAGAACGGGAACGTGCAGGGGTACCTGATGGTGGTCGTCGTCGGAGCAGCCGCCCTGGCCGTGGCCGCGGGCGTGATGGCATGAACGACCGGGGAGACCGATCGCAGGGCGACTGCATGAGCGAGGTGCCCTGGTGAGCACGACTGCGTTCGCCCTGAACGGCCTTGTCGCCGTGCCCGTCGCGTTCGCGCTCCTGGCTGCGCTGCTCCGCCGCTCGGAGCGTGCAGCCGTCACCGTCGCCTTCGTCGGGTCCCTGGCAGCGCTCGGCTGGTCGCTCTGGGTGGCGATGCTGTCCCGGTCCGGCCTCGAGGCGAACCGGGTCGACCAGGACTGGATCGCGGCGATCGACGTCAGCTGGTCGCTCGGCGTCGACGGGATCTCCGCGCCGCTGCTGGTGATGACCGCGCTGATCGGCGCCTGCTGCTTCGTCTCCCTGTTCAGGCACGCGCCGGCGTGCGGCGGGCAGGGCAACCTGGCCGCCCTGCTGCTGCTGATCGAAGCAGGCTGCCTCGGCTGCTTCCTGGCATTGGACATGGTGCTGTTCTTCGTCTTCTTCGAGGTCGCGCTGATCCCGATGTGGTTCGTGATCAACAGCTGGGGCGACGAGCACGACGAGCCCGGCCGTCGACGGGCCGCGACGCGGTTCCTGGTCTTCACCGTGCTGGGATCGGCGCTGATGCTGGTCGGGTTCATGCTCGTGCGGTCCATCGCCGGGACGTTCGACATCACCGAGGTGGCGCGGCAGGCGGACGGGGCGGCGTACGACCTCGGCTCGCCCACCGCGGTGCTCGCCAGCGTGCTCGTGGGGCTCGGCCTCGCGGTGAAGACGCCGCTGTGGCCGCTGCACATCTGGCTGCCCGATGCGCACTCCAAGGCACCGACCGTCGGCTCGGTGCTGCTGGCCGCGGTGCTGCTCAAGCTCGGCGCCTACGGCTTCGTCCGGTTCTGGCTGCCGGTCACCGACCCGACCTGGGAGCTGCTGGTACCCCTCGTTGCTGCGCTCGCCGTGGTGGCCATCGTCTACGCCGCTCTCGCCTGTCTGGTGCAGACCGACCTGAAGCGGCTGATCGCCTACTCGAGCGTCGGACACATGGGCTTCGTCGTGCTGGCGGTGGCGACCTTCACCGAGGCCGGCGTCCAGGCAGCGGTGTACGCGAGCGTGGCGCACGGGGTGATCACCGGGCTGCTGTTCTTCCTGGCGGGGGCGATCAAGGACCGGCACGGCACCGCTGACCTGGACCGGCTGCGGGTCCTCTACGGGAAGGTTCCCCGGCTGGCGGGCGTGTTCGCCTTCGCTGCAATGGCCTCGATGGGCCTGCCCGGGCTCGCCGGCTTCTGGGGCGAGATGCTCGCGATCCGCTCCGCAGTCGACCAGTCCCCGGCTCTGCCCGAGTCCACCTTCGCCGTCCTCGCCGTGCTCGCCGCGGTCGGCGTCATCTTGACCTCGGCATACTTCCTGGTCCTGCTGCGCGCGATGGCGCAAGGAGTCCCCGGAGACCGTCTCGGCGCCGACGCAGCAGACATCGCGGACGTGGACGCACTGGAGTGGCTCGCCTGGGCACCCTTGCTGGCGCTCACCGTGCTTCTCGGGGTGATGCCGGGTCTGCTGCTGTCGCCGGTCGCCGAGGCCAGCCGCGCATTCTTCGGAGGTGCCTAGATGCCGCAGAGCATCGACTGGCTCGCGGTCGCCGGTCCGCTCGTGCTCGCGCTCACCGCCGTCCTCGTGCTGCTTCTCGACGCCTTCCTCGGCTCGCCGCATGCCCGCTCCGGGGGGCACCTGCCCGCGATGCTCACCGTGCTCGGCGTGACCGGCGCGGCGGTGCCCGCGGCACTGCTGTGGGGGGAACGACGGGCGACGTTCTGCGTCGGCCCGGGAGGCGGTGAGCCGTGCTCGTTCGTCGTCGACGACTTCACCCTCGTCTTCTGGGCGGTGGTGATCTTCGGGACCGGCGTCGTGGCGTTGCTCGGGACGGCTGCCGTGCAGGAGGGACGGACGCCGCAGGGCGAGTGGTGCTTCCTGCTGCTGAGCTCGGCGACCGGCGCGATGACGATCGCCGCCTCCCGGGATCTGGTCACCTTGGTGGTTGCGTTGGAGGTGGTCTCCCTGCCCGCGTTCGCGATGGCCGGTCTGCGGCGAGGCGACCCCCGCTCGGCCGAGGCGGCGGTCAAGTTCTTCCTCGTCTCGGTGATCTCCACCGCGGTGATGCTGATGGGCGTCTCCTTGGTGTACGGCGTGACCGGCACGGTGTTCCTCGAGCCGATGGACCGCGCTCTCGAGGCCGGAGCCGGCCCTCGCAACGTCGCCGTCGCCGGAACCCTGCTGACGATCGTCGGCCTCGCGTTCAAGGTGGCCGCGGTGCCCTTCCACATGTGGATACCGGACACCTATGTCGGAGCCCCGATTGCCGTGGCGGCCTACCTCTCGGTGGTCTCCAAGGCGGCGGGGTTCGTCGGGCTCATCCTGGTCCTGGGGTTCGGGCTACGCTCCTTCGCGTCGGTGTGGGAGCCGCTGGTCGCGGTGCTCGCCGCCTTGACGATGACCGTGGGCAACCTGCTTGCGCTGTGGCAGCAACAGGTGGTGCGGCTGCTGGCCTGGTCGTCGGTCGCCCAGGCCGGCTACATCCTGGTCCCCTTCGCGGCGGCGTCCACATCGGGTGCGCTTGCCGCATCGATGGGGTACCTGGCGATCTACGCCTTCGTCAACCTCGGCGCCTTCGCGGTCGCCGCCGTCGTCGGCACGGCTCATCCCGGTCAACAGATGTCGGACTACCGCGGGCTGGTCAGGCAGCGGCCGGCTCTGGGCTGGGCGCTCGGGTTCGCACTGGTCGCGCTGGCCGGCCTGCCGCCGGGCGTGATCGGCCTGCTGGCGAAGGTCGTCGTCTTCAACGCCGCGGCGGGCCCGGCGACCTGGCTCGCCGTGGTGATGGCGGTCAACGTGGCGATCGGGCTGGTCTACTACGCGCGGTGGCTGTTCGAGCTGTTCGCCGCCGCTGAGGCGCGCCCGGCCTACCGGGTGCCGGCCGGTGCCGGCCTCGCCGTCGCGGTCACCTTCCTGGCCGGCGTGGTGTTCTCGGTGTTCCCGGGTCTGCTGCTGGACCCGGTGCTCGCCGCCCTCCGCTGACCTGCCGCATCCCGCCGCACCGGTCTCACCCAGGCGTGACCGCCTCGGTCACGGACTGGATCCGGCGGGTGGCGAGGTCGATGACCAGCCGGGCCGCGGGCGACAGCTCGGCCTCGTGACGGTGCACCATGGCGATGGTGTCGTACTGGCGGGGCCGCAGCGATGCCCAGCCCACTCCGGGCGCGAGCCGAGGCAGCAACTGGTCGATGACGCCACGCGGCAGCACGCTGTCGGCGAGGCCGAGCCCGACGATCTCGACGGCGGTCTCCACGTCCTCCACCTCGATCTTCGTGCGCAGCGCCGCACCGGAGCCCTGCACCATCTCGCGCAGCGTTCGCCGGGAGGGGTCGTCGTCGCGCCAGGTGGTCTCCGACAAGACGAGCGGCGCCCGCGCGAGGGCGGCCGGGGTCACCGGCCGGGACACCCGCTCGGGGTGGCTGCTGATGTAGACCAGCTCGTCTCGCGCCACCGGCCGCACGGTCATCCCTTCGGCGGCCACCGGGATCGCGATCATCGCCGCCTCGAGCCGACCTCGGCGGAGGTCGTCTTGGACTGCCGCGGAGTTCTGCCCGATGAGCTCGACCCGCACGCCGGGATGCCGGGCCAGGACGTCGGCGACGAGCTGGGCGCCCAGGTAGAGCCGAGCGGTGCCGAAGATCCCGAAACGGATCGTCCCACCCGCGATCTCCGAGACGGCGGCCACCGCCCGGCGACCCGCGTCCACCGCCCCGAGCGCCCGCTCGGCATGCTGCCGCAGTGCCTCGGCCGCCTCGGTGGGGACCACGCCACGCCCGACCCGGCGGAACAAGGTGGCGCCCACCGAGCGCTCGAGCTGGCGGATCTGTTCGGAGACCGAGGGTTGGGCGTGCCCCAGGCGATCGGCGGCGGCGGTCAGCGAGCCGAGCTCGTAGGCGATCAGGAAGCACCGCAGCTGATGCAGGGAAACCATAGGACCGTCCTTTGGCTCAGGAAGGTAACTAAGGCTACCTCTATGCCCGTGGGGTGCCTACGCTCGGTCATGCAGGGCGGTTCTCGCCCTGCAGGACCAGACGACGAAGGAGGAGAGACGATGTTCGACTTCCACTGCCCAGAGTGTGACCGGCGACAGCTGCTGTTCTCCTCGCAGGTCGAGCGGGTCATCAACGACGACCAGGGCATCGCCGTCATCGTCCGCTGCTGGTGCGGCGAGCTGGGTGCGGTCCGCACCGGGGCGAAGCGCGCCAGCCGCGGCGAGCAGGCGCCCGGGTTCGCACTCGCCAGCTGAGGTGTCCTGCGGTCTGTCGGAAGGTGGCCTCAGCGCGACCAGGCGCGACGCCGCTCGGTGTCCACGACCGGTGACTCGCTCTGTGCCCACACCCGACGCCACCGTGCCACGTCCGGCCCGCTGAGGTCGGGCGTCTTGCCCTCGGCTTCCCGCCGGCGCGAGTCCCACCAGGTGGTCCGGTCCTCGTCGTGCAGGCTGGACACCGCCGCTCGAACCCTGGCCGCGAAGTCGTTGGCCGACTCCCCCGGAGTGGCGCTGATCGCCTCCCCGAACCGGATGGTGAGCTGACGACGCCCTCGGCGGCTGGTCCAGCTGCGTCCTCGGGCGGGCTCTGCCCGGTGTCCGGTGCTGGGCTCCCGGCTGGGCCAGCCCTGGCCGCGCGGCATCGCCGCGAACGTCCCCCGATGCACGACCGGCACCACCGGGACGCCGTGCTCGACGGCCAGCCAGGCGGCGCCCAACCGGAACCGGCCCATCCAGCCGTCCTTGGAGCGGGTGCCCTCGGGGAAGATGACCAGGCTCCACCCCTCGGCGAGCACATCACCGGGCGTGGTTGCTATCGCCCCTCCACGGCGCTCGATGGGCAGCGTGTTGAACAGCAGCGCCGAGCCCACTGCGCGCCACCACGTGTCGAAGAAGTAGTCGGCCGCTGCCGCCACTGCCGTGGTGCGCCGCCACCGGTCCGGCAGCGACAGCAGGATCAACGGCGTGTCGAGGTGGGAGGCGTGGGGAGCGACGAAGATGACTGGTCCCTCCACCCGGTCGAGCACGTCGAGCCCTTCGACGCGGGTGCGCACCTGGGAGCGGAAGACCGGCTCCAAGCCCGCCTTCTGCGCCACTTCGCGCACCGCCGATGCGGGGAGGGTCCGTGACCAGGCCGTGGGAAACACCGACCGTTCCACCTCGGGAACGAACGCCTCCGCGGACCGCGGGACCAGTGGCCGTCGCCCCCAGCGCCACCCGCGGGCGACCTTGCGGACGTCGTCGAGCCCGTCGCTCAGCACGCTCGCGCGACCCATCAGTGCACGTCCGTGATCAGGTGAGGCGGGTTGTGCAGATAGCTGATCGACGGGTCCGGTCCGACGGTCGAGGAGGCCATCTCCAGTGCGTCGGTGAGCGTGGACGCGGCCCGGAACCCGAGCCGGCGTACCGACTTCGGGTCTGCCCCGACCCAGATCACGTCGTCGACGTGGTCCATCGCGTGCGCGGCCCAGTACCACATGTAGAACGGGTGCACGCCGTGGTAGGCGTGCGAGGTCCGGTACAGGTGCACGTACCACGGGTCGGTGGCGTACTGCTGCTCGTACTTCTCCTCGACGACCAGCGGGTCGGTCGACTCGGCGAGCACCTCGTCGTAGAAGTCGACGTAGCTGGGATGGTGCAGCTGGTTGAAGTCGGCTTTCACGGGGTGGTAGAGGATCACCGCGCCTCCGCGCCGCACCATCGGCTGGCCGCGGTAGGAGTTGAAGTAGTAGCCCAGCCCCATACAGGTCGCCAGGATCGGGTTCATCGTCGAGTTCACGTTGTACGGGCCGAGGTAGGGGATGCCCATCACGAGCACGTCGGACTGACCCTGCACCTCGACGAGCTGCTGGCGGTGCACGGCCTGGATCGTCCTCTCGTGCACGGCCTCGGTCTCGCCCGCGTGGATCCCGGTCAGCCCGTACGGTGCCCGCAGGTCGTGGAACATCCGGTGCTTCACCCGCGCAGGCGCGACGGAAAGCCCCCGTCGTACGGCGAGCATCGAGGCCTGGTCCCTGATGGACCACTCCCACTCGCGCTTCATCAAGAACCCGTAGGGCTCCGGGAAGACCTCGTTGTTGAGTGTCGTCTCGATCTGGAAGATCTTCAGGTGCTCGCTGAGCATTCGCCCCATCCGCCAAGCGGAGTGGTGCAGGTGCGAGCGGGTGTGGTCCATGAACGAATGTGAGGCGATCATCGTCTTGGCGTTGTGGTGGTGCCGCAGGCTGCGGTACGACGCCAACCCGATCGGCACCGACTTGTGGCCGCCGTCCATCGCCACCAGGTTCACGTTCACGTAGACCAGCAGGTCCGACTCGGCCGCCCGCTTGTTGATCTCGACGTCCTCGCCCTGGTCGGTGAGCCCGACGTGCGTGAGGTTCTGCCGGTCCTCGGCGTCGTGGTTGTAGAGCAGCCCCTGCGGGAAGAACGACCGGAACACGCGTTCCCCGACGATGTGCTTGATCTCATCGGCCGTCATCCGGCGGTGCAGCGCGTTCGCTGCGACCAGCTCGACGTCGTCCACCCCGGCGTCGGCGGCCATGGTCAGCACCGCCTCGATGACCCGCTGTCGGATGTCGGGGGCACGCATCGGCGGCAGCGGGATCGACAGGTCGTCGAACGCGATCGTCAGCCGCATCCCGGGGCGCAGCAGGGCAGGGAGCGGCTCGGAGTCGACCGGGTTCAGCAGTGCCTCAGAGATCGCCGCTTCCACGTCCGGCAGGGCCGGCAGGGTCTCGGGCGGGTAGACCACGCGCGTTCCCAGGGGGAAGCTCTCCAGCCGGAAGCCCTCGCCCTCGTGCACGACGAGCGGAGGGGTCCGATCGTCGACCTCGAGCACGAAACCTGGACGACTCACGGTGCCTCCTTGATGTCCGCTGTCGGCTGCTGGCCGACGCGGTCTCGCGCTTCGCTCACTGCGCCTCCTCGTGAGCTCGCAGCTCGACCGCATTCTTCATGTCCGCTGTCGGCTGCTGGCCGACGCGGTCTCGCGCTTCGCTCACTGTGTCCTCCTGGGGTCGAACGCCACCTTGACCGTGGCCAGTCGGCCGGCCGAGTGGGCGTGGTCGAGCGCCTCCCTCCACCGGTGCAGCGGGTAGCTCGCCACCGAGCCCGCAACCTGGTTCATCGCTCCCCCGGCGACCATCTCCAAGGCGATGTCGAACGCGGGACGACCACCTGCCCGCGGCTCCCGTTCCGCAGAGCCGTAGGAGCCGACCAGCTCCAGCTCCCGGAACCACGCCGCAGACAGGTCAGCCGGAGCCGGCATCCCGGAGAGCACGACTCGCCCACCCGCACGGGTGGCGTGCATCGCGGTCTCCAGGGACTGCTTGCTGCCGACGGCGTCCACGGCGACGTCCACGCCGCCGAGCAGGAACGGGCGGCTGTACTCCGGCTCGACCTGGAACGCACCGGTCGCCCGTCTGACCCCGCGCAGCACCTGTTCGGGACCGAGCACGTCGGTGGCACCGAAAGCACGGGCCAGGTCGCGCTGATGCGCGTGCTTGGCGACCACGGTGATCTCACCGGCCCGGGTGAGGTGGCGCAGTGCCAAGGTGGTGAGCAGCCCGACGGAGCCGGCACCGCTGACCAGCACCCGGGCGTTCTCCGGCACCTCGGCGCGTAGCGCGGTGTGCACCGCACAGGCCAGCGGCTCCACCAGGATCGCCTGCTCGTCGGTGAAGTCGTCGGGGACCTCGTGCAGCTGGCTGCGGTGGGCGGAGAGCACCTCGCCCCAGCCGCCGCCGGTGTCGGCGCAGAAGCCGGTCTGCAACCCGGGAGCCAGATGCCCTACGGTCACCCGGTCACAGCGGTTGGTGGCCCCAGCGTCGCAGGAAGCGCACGGCGTGACGCCGCGAGCCTGGCAGCGCAGGATCGGGTCGACGACCACGCGGGTGCCCGCTGCCAGGTCGTCGCAGTCGTCGAGGAGCTCGGCGACGATCTCGTGACCGGGGACCAACGGCATGGAGACCAGGCCGGAGAAGTACAGGCTGGACCGACCCGAGAGCGCGCCGAGGTCGGATCCGCAGATGCCCGAGAGGCGGGTGCGCAGGCGAGCCCAGCCGGCCCTGCTCACCTGCGGCTGATCCAGGGTCACCAGACGCAGGGGAGCGGCGTACCCCGAGAGGACACCGGGCATCCGGCCACCGACTGCCTTGCCTGCGACGTGTCGCGGCAGCGAGCGGAACATCTCCAGGGCCAACATCACCGCATCGCCCCTGCCGGGTTCAGCGTCCGCGACGTCGTGGGCGGGCTGTTCCAGTCGAGGATCGGCCAGCGGTTCTTCGTCGCGTGTCGGTAGAGCGCGACGTCGGGGCGCACGGCGACCGGCTTGCCCACCGCCTGGAGCAGCGGCAGGTCGGAGTGTGAGTCGGCGTAGCCGGAGGACCCCGCCAGGTCGACGCCGTTCTCCGCGGCCCAGTGCCGCATCCAGGACGCGCGAGACTCGCCCACCAGTGGGGCGGCGGCCAGGAACCCGGTGCAGATCCCGTCGTCGTCGACGGCGAGGTCGGCTGCCTCGACGTGGTCGAACAGCGGCAGCAAAGGCCGGGTCAGCGGGCGGATCGCGCCGGTGATCAGCACCGTTCGATGGCCGGCTGCACGGTGCTCGCGGACCCGGCGAACGGCTTCCGGCGCCAGCTTGGAGAGGACGTGGGAGGTGAGCATCTCGTCCGCGATCGCGTCCAGGTCGTCCAGCCGCGACCCTTCGTACTCGCGGTAGACCGCCCTCAGGAAGCCGCTGCGCTCCCGCCGCTCCGCGCGGACCAGGCCGGGGAGGCGAGCGGCCATCCGGCCGATCTCGGCGACCCGGTCGCCTCCGTCGAGCTCCTGAAGACGCAGCCACAGGTAGCTCTCGATCACGTTCGACGAAAGCATCGTCCCGTCCATGTCGAAGAACGCGGCGACCTGTCCCGAGCCGCCGGACGGGACCGCGTCGAGGTGTCCGCTGCTGGGGCGCTTGCGAGCACGGCGCGCCTCGTCGAACTGACGCACCGGCTCGGTGACCGCTGGGCAGTGCACCTCCGCCAGGTAGTGGTCCCAGTCGGTCACCGCGGTGTCGAAGGCGAAGGTTGCCCGATCATCGGGATCGAGCCGCTCGAAGAGAGCGCGGGTGTTCTGGTCGGAGAAGCGGAGCTCGGCCTGCGCGTACTCCTGGTAGAGGCCCAGGTAGCGACGCAGGAACTCCAGCCGCCGCTGCTGGCGGTCGAGCCGGCGCGCGATGTCTCTCGTGCGGTCCGCGCGGGGCGCGTGGGTGACCAGGTAGTCGGCAGCGCGGTGGGCCCGCTCGCTGGTCACCAGGAGCCTCTCGACGGCCTGTGCGCCGGGGAACCGCCACTCGGGAAGCCGCGCCGCGCCGCGGCCACCGACCTCGAAGGGGTGCTGGTCGAAGTAGCCGCGCACGGTGGCGTAGAGCCGGCGGAAGCTCAGTGGGTTTCGCGCGCTGGAGGACACGTGGTACCACACCGGGTTGCCCGGCTCCGGGGGGTTGGCGAGCACGGCGACGATCGCTGCCACGACGTGGTCGACCGGCACGATGTCGACGGTGGAGTCCGGTGATGCCGGAAACTCCGGGAGCTCACCGCGCCCGTAGGCCAAGATGATCGGCTCGGCCATCTTGAAGCCCTCGATCCAGCCGGGGTACGGCGTCACGAGGGCAGACTCGATGATGCTCGGCCGCACGATCGACACCGGCGCACCAGCGGCGTAGGACTCGACCACTCTCTCCCCGAGCGCCTTGGTGAACGTGTAGCAGTCGGTCCACCCCAGACTGCGCGCGCGCTCCGTGCCGAGCCGGACCAGCTCGTCCTTGACCCAGCTGCGGCGCTCCTCCTCGGCGGCGGCAGCCGCGCTGAGCAGGCCGGCTCTTCCATGCGTCCGCTCGGCCTTCGTGCGCAGGCGGTCCAGCAGGTCGGCGCTTCGGGAACGGTGCTCGACGTCCCGGCGCTGCGCCAGCCCCCAGGACAGCTCTGCCTCGACGTCGACGCTGTGGTCGACCGGTTGCTCGAGGGCGGTGCCGCGGCGACGGCCGGCGACGTACGCCGTCGAGATGTGCACGTAGTGCACGTGTGCGCCGACCTCGGCGACCCGGGCGAGCAGGTCGCGGGTGCCGACCACGTTGGACCGGAACCCCTCATCGACCGGAGGGTCGAAGGACACGTCGCCGGCGCAGTGCACCACCGCGTCGAGGTCGGAGGGCAGCGCGGGGACCTGGTGCAGGTCGCCCTCGACGACGTCGATCCGCTGAGTCAGTGTCTCGACGCCGCCCGCGGACTCGGCGACCTCGGCGAAGATCGGCTTGCTGAGCAGCTGCTGGATCCTCGCCGCTCCGGACACCGACTCCTTCGGCCGGACCAGCACCGCCACGGTCACGTCCGGGACCCGAGTGAGCAGCAGGTGCAGCAGTGCCTCGCCCACGAAGCCGGTCACTCCGGTGATCAGGACCTTCGTGCCCGCGAGCCGTTGCGCGACACGCGGGAGCTCGGGAGCGTCGGGCATGGCCATGACTCTATGGACTGGGCCGGACGTTGTCAGTGGCGGGGCAGCCTGCGGCTACCGGTAGTTGGTGAACTGCACCGCGAAGTCGTAGTCCTGCCCCTTGACCAGCGCGATCACGGCCTGCAGGTCGTCGCGCTTCTTGCTGGACACCCGGAGCTCGTCGCCCTGCACCTGGACCTTCACGCCCTTGGGTCCCTCGTCGCGGATCAGCTTGCCGATCTTCTTCGCCTGCTCCTGGGAGATGCCCTCCTTGAGGGCGACGGACAGCTTCGTGTCCTTGCCGGACTGGCGCGGCTCGCCAGGGTCGAGGATCTTCATCGACTGCTGCCGTTTGACCAGCTTGTCCTTGAACACCTCGAGCACGGCGCGGGCCCGGTCGTCGGCGTTCGCAGTGATCTCGACGGCCTGGTCCCCCGACCACTCGATCTTCGCGCCGGTGTTCTTGAAGTCGTAGCGCTGGCTGAGCTCGCGCTGTGCCTGGTTGAGCGCGTTGTCGACCTCCTGGCGGTCGATCTTGCTCACGATGTCGAAAGTCGAGTCGGCCATGGTGGTCCTCTCGGATGTGATTTCGAGCGGCTGGTGCTGCTGCGTTATTCTTCTCTGTCGTCGCTCCCAGGCTATCCGGGGGGCGATCGCGGCAGGTTGTCCGAGCGGCCAATGGAAGCGGACTGTAAATCCGTCGGCGTATGCCTACGCAGGTTCGAATCCTGCACCTGCCACCCTGCACCTGCCCCCTGCACCCAGCAAGTTGGGGTCGAAGGGATGCGGCACAGCGCTGGCTCCAGGCAAACCTAGGACGCGCTTCGCTCTCCGTCCTGGTCCTCGCTGCAGTCGTGGCCTCAGCGGTGCTCAGGCAGGGCGGCGAAAGCCCGCTGCATGTCGCGGTACCAGTCCATCGACCGCTTCGGGTGGCGCCAGCGGCCCTTCATGGCGTCGCGGGCCTCCTGGTGGGTCTCATCGCCGGCCCTCTCCGCCTCCTTGAGGTGGCGGTCCTGGGCCTTGATGACGTCGTCGGCGCTCTCGCCGTGGTGCTCGAGGTTGCACGGCCCTCCGAGATCACGGCAGGTCATGGTTTTCACGGTCATGGTCATCCCTCCTGAGTGGTGTGTGGGTGTGTCCTGTTGGGTTGACGATCGGTACGCCGCGGGTGTGACCGGGTCACTCACGCGGTAGACCGCCGTCACGGCGCACGACTCGTGAGAGCAGGTCGGGCGCGGCGCGGAACGTGATGGCGTGCACGAGGCCGTCGTCGACAGTGAAATCGAAGACGACCTTGGCCGCACCTTGGTGGAACCAGGCGGAGCCGGGCCGGTCTCCGACGAAGACCGGCAGCGCGGCCCGGGCGCTGCCGTTGAAGAAGGTCGCCACCTCGTCGCGGCCATCGATCTTCCGCGGTGTGCCGACCAGGACTGCGGCGTCGTCTGCGGTCACCACGGCGTCGGGGGCGAGGAGTCGTAGCAGCCGGTCGAAGTCGCCGCTCTTCGCCGCGGCCATGAAGGCGTCGACCACCTCCCAGTTCGCCAGGCGGTCCTCAGGCCGGGGCTGGGCGACCTTGGCCCGTGCCCGTGAGGCCAGCTTGCGGGCGGCCACCGGCGTGGTGTCGAGGACCGCCGCGATCGTCGGGAACTCGAAGCCGAAGCTGTCGTGAAGCACGAAAGCGACCCGCTCGCGCGGTGAAAGCCTGTCGAGCACGACGTGCAGCGCGAGTCCGACGGTGTCGGCGAGGGCGACGTCGTCGGCCGGGTCGTCGACGGTCTCCTGGGGCTCGACGTCCTCCATGGGCACGGGGGTGCGGGCGCGCAGCCTGTCGAGGCACAGCCGGGTGGTCACGGTTGTCAGCCATGCCGGGAGGCTCTCGATCTCGGTCTCCGTCCGGTGCAGCCGAAGCCAGGCCTGCTGCACGACGTCCTCGGCCTCAGCGTGGTCGCCAAGCACCCGGTTCGCGATCCCCACGAGACGTGGTCGTTCAGCCTCGAACATCTCGGTCTGGTCCATGGCCGCTGCCCTTCTACTCGTCCTCGGTCATCCCGTTGACGCGCGGGATGGCTCGGGTGTGACCACCCTCGGTGCATGCCTGAACACGCTGCCGGCCGGCGGCTCAGTCGCCGTCCACCGAGCGGTCAGGCCTCGTCGTTGAGACGCAGCGTCTGCAGCCGCCTGCCCGCGTAGACAGTCGCCGTGACGGAGACGAACGCGAGCAGCACCAGGCCGGTGCCGAAGCCGACGGCCGCCTCGACATCGAGTCGACCAGCAGACGCGCCCAGGACGTGCTGGACGACGGACAGTGACCACTGCTGGACGCTCAGCGTCTGCGCACCTGGAACCAGGCCGCCGACCAGTGACTCCCAGATGAGGGCGTAGATCAGACCGACGACGACGGCGTTCCTGGTCACCACGGCGAGGAGCAGGAACGCCGCGGAGTACGCGATCCCGGCAGCCAGCGCACCGACCGCGTACCCGATCGTGACGCTGCCGACCTCGCCGGTCAGCACCACCCCGGCGACGGCGATCGGAAGCACGCCGAACACCAAGACGACCCCGACGGCGACCACGAGCTTGGTGACGACGATGGAGTACCGGTTCAGCGGCTTGGCGAGCAGGTAGACGATCGACCCCTCGTCGATCTCCGGGCCGATCGAGCCGGTGCCGGCGATCAGGCTGAGCAGCGGCATCAAGATGGCGATCCCGAAGGCGCCGAGCAGGTCCGGCGCCAGCGCGCCGTCGAGCTCGCGCGCGATCTCGGGGTCCAGACCGGCCAGGACGCGGGCCAGCGTGCACAGTGCCAGCAGCGCGAGGGGAAGTAGCAGCAGGACCAAGGTGCGCCGGCGGCCGAGCAGGCTCTTGCTGGTGAGGGAGGCGACGGTCGCGTTCATCGGGTCACCAGGTAGGAGAAGACGCTTTCCAGCGACTCGTCGGCCGGACGCACTTCCAGCAGCCTGATGCCGTGCCGGGAGGCGAGCTGAGGAAGGGCGTGCACGAAGGCGGAGAAGTCGGTGGCCTGTACCGAGACAGTGCTGCCGCCGGCGGGACCGCGCACCAGCTCCACTCCGGAGGTGCTCGGCTCGGCGATCACCGCCGAGGCCAGCGCCCGGTCGTCGCTCGAGCTGATCGTGTACTGGTGCGGTCGCTGGGTCATCAGGCGCCGAATCTCGCGGAAGTCACCGGAGGCGGCGTGCCGGCCGGCGACCATCACCTCGATCCGGCCGGCGATCTGCTCGACCTCCTCGAGGATGTGAGAGCTGAACAGGATCGTCCTGCCCTGGTCACCGAGGCGGTGCAGCAGGTCCATCAGGTGCAGCCGCTGGCGAGGGTCCATCCCGTTGAACGGCTCGTCGAGCAACAGCACCGTGGGCTCGTGGACGATCGCGGTTGCCATCTTGATCCGCTGTTTCATGCCCTTCGAGTAGGTGCGGATGTCTCGCTCCTGAGCCTGCGCCATCTCGACGGTGTCGATCGCCCGCCGTGCCGCGCCTTCGGGGTCGGCCAGCTTGTGCAGCTTGGCGTTCGCGAGGACGAACTTCCATCCACTGACCGCGTCGTACATCTCCTCGCGCTCAGGCACCAGCCCGATGTCGCGGTAGATCTCCTGATCGCGGTAGAGCGGTCGACCGTCCAGGGTCGCGCTGCCCGCAGACGGCGCCAGGAAGCCCGCCATCATGTGGATGAGCGTGGACTTGCCGGCGCCGTTGGGCCCCAGCAGACCGGTGACGCCTGGGCCGAGGTGCATGGTCACGTCGTTGACCGCCACCACATTGCCGAACCAGCGGGAGACCTGTTGCAGCTCGACCGTGCTCACGACAGCGCCTTCCGGTAGCGGGCGACCAGAGCGGCGTAGCAGCCCGCCACCAGCAGCACGGTGACCGCTGAGAACACGACGGCACCCAGCACCCCCGGTGGCTGCTGCCCGACCGACGAGTCCGCTCCGAACACTCCGGAGACCACCCCGTCGACCAGCGTGTACGGCGAGAGCAGCCCGGTGTAGCCGCTGAACGTGGCGTCACCGAACTCCTCGGCCATCGCCCGCACGGTGGCCTGGATCCCCGACAGCACCAGGAGCACGCCGACCACGGCGGCCACTCCGACTCCTCGTCGTGGGGTCAGCGCCGCGACGACGAGACCGACACCGGCGAGCACGAGCGCGTGCAGGCCGGCACCGGCCATGGCACGCAGGTAGTCGGGCAGCTGCTCACCGAGCGGAAGCTCGGCGAGGAGTGCTCCGGCGAGCAGGAGGGTGATCGGGAGTCCGGTCACCAGGAAGAGAGCAGCCGCCATGCCGGCGTACTTCGCCTGGACGTACTGCTGGCGGCTCAACGGCCGGGAGAAGTACAGGGCCGCGACCCGAAAGCGCAGGTCACGAGACATCACTGCGGGTGACTGCGATCCCAAGAAGATCGTGACGGCGACCTGGAGGGTGATGACGTACTCGGTGTAGCCGATTGGCAGCGATGGGAACCCGAAGTAGCCGGCGACGATGCCGACGACCAGGGCCGGCAGCACCATCACGCCCAGCAGCAGGAACGGCATGATCTTCGACCGCGCCGAGCGGCCCAGCCCGTAGGCGCCACGCAGCGTCTCGACGAACAGCGAGCGCCGGATGTACGACGCCCCGAGCCGTGGACCGTCGTAGTTGCGGTACCCGATGTCGTGGATGGCTCCGGTGCGTTCGGGCGAGGCGGTAGGCTCAGGCAGGCGCTCAGACATGCGCTCCTCCCCGGCGGGCAGGGTCGTCGGTGAACATCTCGATCATCCGGTGCCGCTCGCGCTCCATCCGCACCAGCCCGAGGCCGAGGTCTGTCACCGCGTCGCGCACGACGTCGTAGGCGGCGTCGTCGCCGACATCGACGTGCAGCAGCCTCCCGTCCAGCTCCACCGCGATCCCGGCGCCGCTGAGCCAGGCGTGCAGCGCCGCATGGTCACCATCCACCTCCACGGTCACCACGGGGGTCTGCGCGGTGACCGAGGCGGTAGCGGAGTGCCTGAGCAGGCGGCCGCCGTCGATGACCACGATCGCGCTGCAGACCCGCTCGAGCTCGCCGAGCAGGTGCGAGGTGACGATCACCGAGATGCCGAACTCCGTGCCGATCCGCCGGATCAGCTCGAGCATGTCGTCGCGGCCGGCGGGGTCCAGCCCGTTGGTGGGCTCGTCCAGGAGAACCAGGCTCGGGTCGTGGACCAGCGCCTGGGCGAGCTTCACCCGCTGGCGCATGCCGGTGGAGTACCCGCCCATGGGCCGGTAGCGCTCCTCGTAGAGGCCGACATGGCGGAGGATGTCAGCAGCGCGCTCTCGGGCGGCCGTCGTCGGCAGACCGGACATCCGGGCCATGTGCACCACGAACTCGGTGGCAGACACATCCGGCGGTAAGCAGTCGTGCTCGGGCATGTAGCCCACACGCTCCCGGATCGCCGGGCCGTCGCTCGCCACGTCGAGCCCGAGGACCCTCGCGCGACCTTCGGTTGCCGGCACCAGCCCGAGCAGGATCTTCAGCAGCGTCGACTTCCCGGCACCGTTGGCACCGACCAGCCCCGTCACGCCCGGCGACACGTCGACCGTCAGCTCGTCCACGGCAGTCACCGGCCCGAACCGCTTGGTCAGCACCTCTGTCTGGATCAACGACACGCAGCCCCTCCTGCTCCCTCGCCACGCGGCCTGCCCAACCCTAGGCGGCTCGGGCGGTCCAGCGTCCCACACCGCAGGGCCGTCGAGAGTGCGAGAATCAGTGGGCGTCGGTTTGGAGGAGCTATGGCAGGCACCGTTCACCACTGGATCTCAGGGTCCGAGCGTCCAGGTGAGGGAGGCCGGTACGGCGACATCTCGGATCCGGCCACGGGCAAGGTGACCGGCCAGGTCGACCTCGCCTCGGCCGAGGATGTGCAGGTCGCCGTTGCCGCAGCGAAGGCCGCCTTCCCTGCGTGGCGGGACACCTCGCTGGCCGCGCGCAGCCAGGTGATCTTCGCCTTCCGCGAGCTGCTCAACGCCGGCAAGCAAGAGCTCGCCGAGATCATCACCGCCGAGCACGGCAAGGTGACGGCCGACGCGCTCGGCGAGGTGAGTCGCGGTCAGGAGGTGGTGGAGTTCGCCTGCGGCATGCCACACCTGATCAAGGGGTCGGCGACCGAGAACGCTTCGACCGGGGTGGACGTGCACTCGGTCCGCCAGCCGCTGGGCCCGGTCGCGATCATCGGTCCGTTCAACTTCCCTGCCATGGTCCCGATGTGGTTCTTCCCGATCGCGCTCGCGGCCGGCAACACCGTCGTGCTCAAGCCGAGCGAGAAGGTACCTTCGGCCGCCCGGTGGCTGGCCGAGCTCTGGCAGCGAGCCGGTCTGCCGGACGGAGTGTTCAACGTCTTGAACGGGGACCACGTGGCCGTCGACGGGCTGCTCGCCCACCCTGACGTCAGGGCCGTCTCGTTCGTCGGCTCGACCCCGGTCGCACGCCACGTCTATGAGACCGGCACCAGGCACGGCAAGCGGGTGCAGGCGCTCGGCGGCGCGAAGAACCACATGGTCGTGCTCCCGGACGCCGATCTGGACCTCGCCGCGGACCAGGCGGTCAACGCAGGGTTCGGCTCGGCCGGGGAGCGCTGCATGGCGATCTCGGCAGTCGTCGCCGTCGGCGGGGTAGCGGATGCCCTGGTCCAGAAGATCAAGGACCGCGCGCTGGAGCTGCACGTCGGCGACGGCCGCCGTTCCTCCGACATGGGTCCGCTGGTGACCGCGCAGGCCCAGGAGCGGGTGACCGGCTACATCGACGCGGGGGAGGCCGACGGGGCAGAGCTCGTCGTGGACGGCCGGAAGGTCGAGCCGGACGCGGACGGTGACGGGTTCTTCGTCGGACCGAGCGTGTTCGACCACGTCGCGACCGGCATGTCGATCTACACCGACGAGATCTTCGGACCGGTGCTCTCGGTCCTGCGCGTCGACACCTACGAGGACGCGGTCGCGCTGGTGAACGAGAACCGGTACGGCAACGGAACCGCGATCTTCACCAACGACGGAGGTGCGGCGCGCCGCTTCCAGAACGAGGTGGAGGTGGGGATGGTCGGGATCAACGTGCCGGTGCCGGTTCCGATGGCCTACTACTCCTTCGGCGGGTGGAAATCCTCGCTCTTCGGCGACACCCACGCGCACGGCGTCGAAGGCGTGCACTTCTTCACCCGCGGGAAGGTGGTCACCTCCCGCTGGCTCGACCCCAGCCACCGCGGGATCGACCTCGGCTTCCCGCAGAACCGCTGACGCCAGCCAGCCACGTTGAGATGGGCCCCGGGCCGGTTGAGATGGGCCTCCGGCCGGTTGAGATGGGCCTCCGGCCGGAGGTGTCCGATATCCCGCCGGCTACGGGGCCGCGAACTCGTTCGCGTGCCCGCGGACAACCGCCCCGGACAGCGTGGCGAAGTTCAGCGAGGCCAGGTTGACGGCGTTGAACATCAGCGTGCACGGCGACACTTCCGGCTCACCGACCTCGCTCAGGTTCCCCTCCACGCAGTTGGCGTAGTGATGGTGGGCTCCCATCAGGTGTCCGAGCTCGTGCGAGAGCACCTTCGCGGTGCCGTTTCTCTGCAGCGGGTCGGACTGCTCACCGGGACCGAAGTCCTCACCGACCGCGAACGCGTGGTGGTCGAAGCGGACGCCGCCGATGCAGTCGGCGAGGCCGGCCACCGCGGTGTTGCCGCCCGCCTGGATGTCCTTGTCGGTGAACACATAGACCAGGTCGGAACCCGTCGGGCGGGTGCCGCCGAAACGGGCCTTGGCCTGGTCGATCAGGCCTTGAGCGTCGTTGCCGCTGAAGTTGACCGTCTCGTAGGAGTCAGCGGACAGGTCGACGTTGAGCGGTGCGTAGGAGCGAGCCGCCGTGGCCATCACCTCTTGGGCACGCGCCAGCGACGGGCCGTCGACCAGCACTCGCACGGTCAGGCCGACTCCAGGCCCGCCGAGGACGTGGTCGGCATCAGCCGCAGCGGGGACCAGCTCGGGTCAGGGCAGCCGCCATAACGGCAGCGATCTTCGTGCGCATCGCAGTGTGCCTTCTTCCAGGCGACCGGCTGCCGCCGTAGTCGGCGTTCGGTTCGGTCAGCTGGTCTTGCGACGACGGCGGTGCACCAGACCCGCGAGCAGCAGGGCAGGGGCGATGATCGCCAGACCCTGGAGGGTCTTGTCGACGGTCTGCTGAGTCGAGGCGGTCATGCTCTTCGGCTCGAGCGGCGGCACGCTCAGGTCCGCGCCGTTGAACCGGTACACGTCGAAGCCGCGCACCAAGTCGTTGCCGTAGCCGAAGAACGAGCCATCACGGTTGATCTTGTTGGTCTTGAACGACCAGGTGTCGGAGTCGGGGAAGACGTAGTGGCCGACCTCTCGCATGCCGACACCGTTACCGATGGCGACGTCCGTCGCGCTGCCGTCGTACGTCGCCAGCTTGGAGATGTCCAGCACCCGGACACCCTGGCCGTACCAGGCGATCGTCAGCATCTTCTGCTGCGGGTAGATGCGCAGCACGTGCGAGGTGCAGGTGGTCCCGTCCTGCGGCTTGATCGCCGGGATGAACCAGGTGCCCATCTTCTGCGGGTCGCGCTCCTTGGCGCCGGTGATGTCGTAGAGGTGCAGTCCGCCACCGGGGCACTCCGCGCTGGCAGCCGCACCGGCCCGCTCGTCGGTGATCACCAAGACGTTGCGCTTGTTCCCGTTCGGCTTGGTGAGCGTGACGGGGTCGGACTGGTGCACGACGTTGATCGCGGGGTCCTTGATCTGCGAGATCTTCTCGGGCCGCCGCGGGTTCGAGGTGTCCAGGACGAGGGTCTGCGACAACGCGGCCGAGTAGGCCCGGGTGCCGGAGGTGTTGAAGGTGACGTCGTGGGACTCCGAGCCGAGCGAGGTCGGCAGGAACGGGATCCGGTAGTCGCGGACCTTCTGCGGGTTCTCCGGCTCACGCACGTCGTAGATGGTGATCGACGGCTCGGTGCTGGTGATCAGGTCCGAGTTGGAGTTGTACAGGTAGTCACCGCTGGGGTGGATCGTCATGTTGTGCGACCCGCGCGGCACCGGCAGGAAGCTGACCGTCTGCGGTGAGCTCGGCGTGGTGAGGTCGACGAGGACCGTTCCGGACGCCGACGAGCCGAGGTTCAGGTCGCGGGCGCACTTGGAGGCGGCTCCGGCGGTGCCGAACGTCCCGTCGGCCGTGTAGCTGGCCAGCACCCGACCGTCGTGACGCCAGACCTGCACGTCGCCCTGGCTGATGTCGCAGTCGTAGACGGCGGCGATGAACGGGTTGCGGGGATCGGTGATGTTCACGATCTGCAGGCCGTTGCGCAGCGTGCCGGCAAGCGCGAACTCGCGTTGGCCGACCTTGAGGAACTCGATGTCCGACCCGGCCTGGTCGTCTCCGGCGTCGACGCCCTGGTACTGCAGGTTGTCCACGAACCGCATGTTCTTGCTCTCACCTGACTGCGCCACCTGCAGAGCGCGGTCGGCGGTGGGCCGGTCACCCAGGTCACCGTGCGCAGATGCGGGGGAAGCCGGAAGTACGGCGAGCGCAACTGCGGCTGCACCCGCACAAGCGGTCACTACTGGGCGGAAAGCCATCGATTGCCACCTTCACGATCGGAGGATTGGGAGGCTACCCAGCAACAACGAGGCTCAATCACATCGGTTACTACGGCGAGGCGGGGACCACCTGCCGCACACCCGTCCAGGCGTCTGCTGCGGCCTTTGCGCGACGTAACCGGAAGCAGTTATGGCCTTTTCGGGCTATTGCTCCCGCCTGTCCACAGGAACACGCTGTCATTGAAGCCTTTACTTTCCTCGCCGAGGAGTTGGCGATGTCCCGAAACGGAACGTCCAACCAGGTCACCGAGGCGCTGGCCGACTCCCTGATCTCCGAGTACGGCCGCACTCGTGGCCAGGACCGTGAGAGCCGGAGCTGGGGCCAGGTCGTCGGCATGTACGACCCGGGACTGGCCGCTGCCTATGACGTGGAGGTTGCCTCGCTGCTGAGCAGCTCTCCGGCGCTCAAACGGGCGGTCGTCAAGGCCACCCGGGTCAGCGGCAACGGTCGCGAACGCGCGGCCGCGAGGTCCGAGCTGATGCGACAGCTCGAGGAGGAGCTCCGTCAGGCCGGGGGACACGCGCGGCTCTCGTTGGAGGCGATGCTGAACGCCAGAGGCCGCGGCTCCAGGCATCGTGCGCAGGACCCCCGCAGCAGCGGCTCGAGCCGGGTCGTCGTCCCGGTCGTCCTACTGAATCTGATCATCGCCGCTATGGTCGCGCTGGTCGGCGGAGCGGCGTACTTCTTCGACTCGCCACGTCTGGCGGGGAGTGCGCTGGCGGTGGCCCTGTCCGCGGTTGCCATCTGGACGCTTTCGTTCATGCCGGGCTGGTTGTTCGTCCGCTTCCTGGAGCGTCGCGCCGGGGCACTGTGGGACGAGTACGTGATCCACCTGCACCGGCTGGGTCTCGACGATCCCGGAAGACTTCCGGAGCCACCCAGGACGTCGGCCTACCACGACGACTGGGTCGAGGACGGTGGCTTGTGGCGGGCGTGGATGCGGAGCATCTACCGAGAGAAGTTCGACGCCTACTACGGCCGATCGGTCTCGGGTTTCGGCATCGACATCGACAAGCCCGTGAAGTCCGAGGCGTTGTTCCCGGTGTTCTTGTGCACCGGCCTGCTCGCAGTCGGGTGGACCGCGATCCTCTATGACGCGCGAGCCTTCGCGGTGCCTGGCAAGTCTCCGGGAGCCGTGCTCAGCTTCGCATTCATCGGTGCCTACCTGTACTTCCTGCACAGCCTGCTGCGCCGCTACTTCCAAGCAGACCTCCGCGCCGGAGCCTATGTGAGCGGGTACGTCCGAGTGGTCACGGCCCTGCTCATCGCCGTCGTGCTGACTGCGGCCTCTCCGGATCCGATCCCGGCCGAGGCCGCTGTGGCGATCGCCTTCGTCGTGGGATGGTTCCCCGACGTGGGCCTGCGGGCGCTGTTTCGGATCGCCTCCCGCGCAGTGAGGGGGCCGGTGCCGTCGGTCGAGCCCGCGTATGCACTCAACCGGCTGGACGGGCTCAACCTGTGGTACGAGACGCGTCTGCTCGAGGAAGGGATCGAAGACCTGCAGACCTTGGTCACCACCAAGTTCGTCGACGTCTTGCTGCATACGAAGGTGCCGGTGGCCCGCTTGGTGGACTGGGTCGACCAGGCGCTGCTTCTGATCCATCTGCCTGCGGAGCCGTTGGTTGCCGACCAGGAAGGGCTGCTGCCTGGCCAGCGTGCCCGCAAGGCGGTGGATGCTGCCGAGGGGCATCCACGGCTGGTGCTCCGCAGGTGTGGCATCCGCACTGCCACCGGACTGCTCCGCGCCCTGCACAGCAGCCGCAACAGCGTGGCAAGGGAGGCCCTGCTGAGGCACCTGGCCGACAAGGGGGTCTCGCGCGGCGAGGTCCTGAGCCTGCACGACGTCCTCGCTGCCGATCGGCGTCTCGCTGTGGTGTTCAACTGGCAGGGCGGCGACGTCGAACCGCGTCGCCCGCTGCCGCTGCGGCCAGTGGTGTAGCGCGCGAACGCGGTCCTGGCGGGGGCTGGGCGCGACTAAGGTGGGCGCGTGAGCGTGGTGGTCGGCGAGGACGGTCTCGCGCGCCCCGCCTGGGCATCGGCGGATCCACTGCTGCGCGACTACTACGACACCGAGTGGGGGATGCCGGTCCGCGACGAGCGCGGCATCTTCGAACGGATCAGCCTGGAGGCGTTCCAGTCCGGGCTGTCCTGGGCCATCATCTTGCGCAAGCGTCCTGCCTTCCGGGTGGCGTTCCACGACTTCGCTCCGGATCTCGTGGCGGCGTACGGCGACCAGGACGTCGACCGACTGCTCGATGACGCGGGCATCGTGCGTAACCGCAGGAAGATCCTCGCGACCATCGCCAACGCGCGAGCGACAGTTGCACTGCGCTCTGAGGGAGGACTCGTCGACTTCGTCTGGTCCTTCCAGCCCGAGCGGTCACCTGAGCCGCAGACCGTAGACGACGTCCCCACCTCGTCTCCGGAGTCGGTCGCGCTCTCAAAGGCCTTACGGAGCAAGGGATTCACGTTTGTCGGTCCCACCACGATGTTCGCGCTGATGGAGGCGATCGGGATGGTGGACACCCATCTGGCGGACAGCCACCGCCGCGGAAGCTCCGGCGTCTGGGCGACCGGCCCCGGAAGGCGGTGAGGCCTTCGGCCCGAGCCCGGGGAACGGCCCTCTCATCGGTCGCACCTGGTGACAAACAGTACGACGTCACCGTATTTTGGCGCTCATGACCTCACGGGGGTACTCGGCCGGCGGCCTACTGGCCGCACTGGCACTGGTGGCCGCATGCGGCGGCTCGGGCGAAGCCGACTCAGAGAGCACGCTCACGCTCTACACCTGTGTGAGCGACACCACCATCGAACCGGTCATCGAGCAGTTCGAGCAGGACAACCCCGGCATCAGCGTCGACCTCTTCCGGGCACCCACCGGAGACTTGAATGCGCGGATCGCCTCGGACGTGCGGTCCGGGGGCCTGCAGGCCGATGTGATCTGGGCCTGCGACCCGCTGACCATGCAGGACTACGTCGACCAGGGCATCGTCGGGGGATGGACACCGGACAGCGACGTGCCCGCCAACCTCCGCACCGGCGACTACGTCGGCGTCGCGATCTTGTACATGGTGACGGTCAGCAACAACGACGTCGAGCCGCCCCGCGCTTGGTCGGACCTGACGGGTGACGAGTACGCCGGCGGGGTCGCCGTCCCCGACCCGGCTTTCGCCGCATCCGCCCTAGGAGCCCTCGGGTACTTCGCCCAGGACCCGGACTACGGCATCGAGTTCTATGCCGACCTCGAGGAGAACGGCGCGGAACAGGTCAGCACGCCCGACGACGTGGTCATCGGCGTCGCCGAGGGTGTGTACCCGGCCGGCATCACCATCGCGAACTCCGCCTATGCCGCGCAGGAGGGCGGGTCCCCGATCGAGACCGTCTGGCCGGAGCCAGGAGCGATCGCGATCTACGGCCCGGCCGCGCTCTCCACCGATGCAGCGGACTCGAAGCCGGCCAAGGACTTCCTCAGCTACATCGCCGGTGAGGACGGCCAACGGCTGATCGCGGACTCCGGTTCCTACCCCGCACAGGACGGGGTACCAGGTCCGACGATGCCGGCGGACGCCCCCATCGTCTTCCCAGACTGGGCTTCGGTCGCGGCCGAGAAGGATCAGCTGCTGGAGGAGCACCAGCAGATATTCGGCGGCTGAGCATGATGCGCCGGCCAGGGCCGCGGACCCTTGCCGTCGGTCTGGTGCTGGCCGCAGCCGGCGTGGTCGTGGTCGCCCCGCTGATCATGATGGCTCGAACCGTGCTGACCGAGGGCGCCGCCGACGTGGGTGACATCCTCACCGCCGCCGGTCTGGGAACCGCGGTGCGCAACACCTTGCTCCTGGCGGTCGCAGTCACCCTGCTCGCGGTGCCGCTGGGGACACTGCTCGCACTCACGCTGCGTCACGCGAACCTGCCCGGCCGTGGAGCACTTCGGGTCGGCGTCCTGCTGCCTGTGCTCATCCCCGACTTCGTGCTCGGCTACAGCTGGCTTCAGGCCTACGGGCGCGCCGGCTTCACCGACGACCTGTTCGGCCTCGGCTGGGAAGGGGTGCAGGGGCCCGTCGGCGTGCTCGTCGTGGTCACCGTGAACGCGGTCCCGCTGGCCTACCTGGTCACTGCGGTGGGACTGGCGTCCCGGTCCGAGCCCGACGTGGAGCGCGCGGCGCGCGCAGCGGGCGCCAACGCGCTGACCGCGCTGCGCACGGTCACTCTGCCGCTGCTCCGCCCAGCCATGGCGACAGCCGGCGTCTTGGTGTTCGTGCTGACTCTCGCCACGTTCGCCATCCCACAGGTGATGGGCGCCCCGGCTGGGTTCTCCACGGTGACCACCCGGATCTACGCCAACCTGGTGCGCAGCAGCGACCCGGCCGCGTTCGTTGAGGCGGTCACGCTCGCCCTGGTGCTGGTGCTGATCGCCGTGCTGGTGGTGGCACCCGCCGACACCGTCCTCGGTCCGCGGCTGCGAATGGCCCGGGTGGCCAGCACTGATCCGGCTGCGGCTGTCGGCCGGCCCGCCGCAGGTTCCTGGACGGCGGCCGGAATCGGTGGCTACCTGCTGCTGTCGGTCGGACTGCCGTTGCTCGCCCTGGTGGCGAGCGCGCTGACCCGGTCGGCCGGCCTGGCACCCACCCCGGCGAACTGGACGCTGGACAACGTCGCGGCGGTGCTCACCACCCGCAACGGGGAAGCGCTGCTACGCAGCCTGCTGTTGGCTGCCGTGGCTGCCTCGCTGCTGGTGGCGCTGGGTGGCTGCGTGGCCGCCTTGGAACGGACTGGTCCAGGTCGCAGCCTCGGCTCGCTGGTGACGCTGACGCTCGTGCTGCCCGGCTCGACGCTGGCCGTCGGCATGCTCATCGCCTACGGGCGCTGGATCGGCGGGACGCTGCTGATCATCTTGCTTGCCTACGTCGCCAAGCTCTGGGCATTCGCCCACCGCCCGATCTCGGGTGCGCTGGACCGGCTGCCGCCCGGCGAGCTGCACGCCGCCCGAGTCAGCGGGGCGGGCGCGCTCACGGCGATCCGCACGGTGGTGCTGCGACCGCTCTCGCCGGCGCTGCTGGCGGCCTGGCTGGCTTGCTTCCTCACCGCCCTGCACGAGGTGACGATGTCGAGCCTGCTCTACGGCCCGGGAAGCGAGACACTCGCCGTCGTGGTGCTCAACAGCCAGGAGCTGGGCCGGGTGGGCGTGACGTCCGCCCTGTCCGTCGTACTCACCTTGCTCCTGCTGGTGCCGGCCGCGGCGGCCTGGCTGCTGATCCGCAGGCTCGCCGACCGCGCCGGGTCGAGACCGGTCGACCAGGAGCTCGCGCATGTCGGCTGAGACCCTGCGGGTGCGTGGGCTGAGCGTGTCGTACGGCGACGCGCTCGCCTTGTCCGGGGTGGACCTCGATGTCGCGCCCGGTGAGGTGCTGGCCGTGCTCGGCCCCTCCGGCTCCGGCAAGTCCACGTTGCTGCACACCCTCGCCGGCTTCCGTGACCCGGACGCCGGGGAGGTCTGGCTCGACGGACGGCTGATCGCCTCGACAGAGGTCTCCGAACCTCCGGAACGGCGCGAGGTGGCGATGGTGTTCCAGAACTACGCGCTGTGGCCGCACCTGTCCGCGCTCGACACGGTCGCCTACCCGCGTAGGCGACGCGGAGAGCGCAGAGCCGATGCGCGCAGGCAGGCCCTGGAGATCCTCGAGCGGCTGCACGTGGCCCACCTCGCCGACCGGCGACCGGCCGAGCTCTCCGGTGGGGAGCAGCAACGGGTCGGTCTGGCCCGCGCCCTCGCCTGCCGGGCTCCGCTGTACCTGTTCGACGAGCCGACCGCCCACCTCGACACCCACGTCCGCGGGGTCTTCCTCGAGGAGCTGGTCATCCGACAGCGCGACAGCGGGGCTGCCGCCCTGTACGCCACCCACGACGCCGAGGAGGCACTCGGGCTGGCCGACCGGGTGCTGCTGCTCACCGACGGGCAGGTGGTCCAGGTCGGTACTCCGGAGGAGGTCTACAGCTGTCCGGTGGACCAGTGGGCGGCGCAGCTGACCGGACCTGCCTCGGTCCTCACCGGCGCCGTCACGTCGACCCGACTCCTGGTGCGTCCCGAGTGGGTGTCGCTGGTGCCGCCGGGCGGAGACAGTCCCGAAGGGGGCCGCGGGCAGGTGGAGGCGGTCTGGTTCCGGGGTCCGCACTCGGAGTACCTGCTCGACACCGCCCGGGGGCGACTGCTGGTGCGCGAACCCGGACCCCCGGTGCACCGGCGCGGTGAGCAGGTCGGCTGGCACCTGCGACGTACCTGGCCGCTACCGGTCTCGGGGACCGGTCGGCCTCAGGTGCCCAGCAGCGTGGCGGGACCGGAGTGAAGGTTGCCCTCGTTGACGATCCGCAGGTGCCGGAGCGTGTAGCCACGCAGGAACCGGACCTGCCGCTCGGTCAGCCGGTCGCAGACCCACTCCCAGTGCAAGGACACCCAGTCACCGGGCTCGAGCGTGTCGACCATGCCCACGCCGTCGACTGAGCGGACCACGGTCTCGCTCTGGTTGGGGCCGACTCCCAGCTGGTGACCGTCCCAGGTCAGTGGGGCTGACTCGACCACCACCTGGTCGCCGTGCACGGCGAGCACCTTGCCCCAACGGATCCGGCAGCGGTCGAGCACCGTGAGTGCGTGCTTGGCCTTGCGTCCGTCGCTGAGCAGGCCGGTCCACGGGTAGATGCAGAAGACCGCGAAGCTGTGGTGCGGGACGCCTCCGTCGAGGACGCTCTCGCTCAAGGTGGCGAAGCTCGAGCCGGTCGTCCGGCGGAACCGTTCCTCCATCGAGTTGCCGACCGCGCGCGTGCTCACCTTGTCCAAGCGGGGGCTGCCGACCCAGTACGCCTCGACGACCCGGCGGTCCAGGGGGTCGTCCAGGCCGGTCGCGCCGGCGATCAGCTCAAGGTAGGGCCAGGCCCCGGCGAACTGCTGTGACATCGCGCGCAGCCCGCCGTCATCGGTGCCGGCGACGCCGTACTCGAAGAACGCGGCATGGTCGTTCGGCCCGCAGAAGCCGTGCGAGTTGGGGGGGAAGGCATACCGCGCGAACAGCACCGGCCCGGGCGCGGCTCCACGAGCGGTGCCGGCTGCAGCGCCGTTGCTGGTGGCCAGCTCAGGCACGAGGGGCCGCCTGCCTGCTGCCGTCGTCGGCCGTCTCGTCACCGGTGTCGTCGCGTGGACGGCCCATCAGCTCCAGTCCGGCCAGGGCCTTCTCCGCTCCCGCCTCGTCGATCAGCTCCATCGCGAAGCCCATGTGGATCAGCAACCAGTCGCCGGGCGTGACGGTCGGGTCCTCGAGCATGCCGAGGTTGATCGGCCGCTGCGCACCGAGTACGTCGACCAGGGCGAGCTGGCCGGCGTTGCCCTCCATCACCTCCACGACCCGGCCGGGGATACCCAGGCACATGTCAGCTCCTCCCTCCGCCGGCCGGCACCGGTGCGGTCTTGGTGACTCGCTCGCGGAGCAGCGTGTGCACCGCCTCGACGGCCCTCGGGACTGCGGCCTCCACAGCCGGCGAGAGACCGATCCCCTCGTCGGCGGACTCGGGTCGGCAGCCCACGACGTACGTGGGTGGCAGCGTGCCGCCCAGCGCCTTCAGGCTGGCGAGTACGGCGACCGGGTCCATGCCGTGCGGGTCGAACGCGCCGGTGCCGAGGTCGTCCTCGCTCACCTCCAGCACGACGACCTCCCCGGCTTGCCCCTCACCGGGGAGGATGTCGAGGAGGATCAGGGCGTCGTAACCGTCGAGGAGGTCGTAGGCCAGGTGCATCCCCCGGATGCCGTAGTCGACCACCCGAACGTCGCCTGGCAGCTGGTCGGAGCCGGCTATCCTCCGGGCGACCTCGGGGCCGAAGCCGTCATCGCCGAAGAACAGGTTGCCGACGCCGGCAAGCAGGGTTCGCATCGGTCAGGACTCCTCGCCGTCCCCGGTGCCGCTCGCCTGCTCGGGTCCGCCCTGGTCGTGCTTGTCGTCGCTGACGTGCTCGCCGCGGGTGGTGCCCGCGGTGTGCGCCGGTCCGGTCGCGGCCGGCCCGGGGTCACCGCTGGGCGTGTCCGCGGCTGGCTTCTCGTCGGCCGGTGAGGCGGTCGCACCTCGAGCAGTGTCCGCCGGGTCGGGGTGGTTCATCTCCTCGTCGGTCTCCACCGGCCCGGTCGCGGCACTGACGTTCGCGCCGTCCTTGTGCAGCTTCTCGTCGTCGGTGTCGATGTCCGCGCTCTCTCGACGGTCGTCGTAGGGCGGTACGGGGGTGCGTCCTCCGCTCTCCGGGTCGCTCGGACCCGGGTCACTGCCGCCTGGTGAGGTCGTCATGGTTCTCCTTCGGTTGCTCGGTGGTGCGGGTCAGCCGGCCTGGTCACCGGCCGGCATGTCCGGCGCGTCCGGACCGCTGGACTGCGGGTCGACCTTGGTGTCGCTCTCCTCGCCAGACCCGCCGGCGGGCCGGTCGGTGGGGCCACCCGAGGGCTGGTCAGAGCCGGTGTCGCGGGAACCTGGTGCCCCGCGCGCCTCCTGGGGCTCCTCTTCGAGGTGGGCGGCGGGCTTGGTGCTGTCGGTTTCGTCCATGGCTACTCCTCGTGGGGTGGTGACCCGTGGCTGCTGGTCACATCTGCCGGATCTTCAGGTACCGCCTGATGTCGGGGATGGACCGCACGCCGACGGCGACTGCACCTGCCACGGCGACGGCCATGATGACCGAGGCCATCCGTCCGAGTGCTCTCATGGGGAACTCTCCTCTCGTGGGTGCTGGGTGTCGGTGATCGGCTCGAGCTCTTCTGGAGCGAAGTGCAGGTACCGCCCGTACCAGTCGTGCAGCTCGGCGGCAGGATCGTCGAGGAGGGTGACCGCGACGTGCGTCTGGCCGTCGAGGTCGACGTGCACGGCGCTGACCCGCGCCAACTTGTCGGCGAAGAACAGGTCCTGCGCGTCGGCGCGCCGGGAGGGACGCAGCCTGACCAGGCTTCCCCCCGCCACGCGGACGCCGTTGACCAAGACAGAGTCCGTCTCCGGGGACACCTCCGCCGCGGCCTCGGCCTGCCACCAGTCGTCACCGGTCAGCGCCGACGTCCCGGCATTCGGATCCCGCAGGATGCCGTGCAGGCGCTGCATCTCCTGCGGTGTCATCTGCTCACAGCGGTCGATGATCGCGGCTGCGTGCGGATCGGTGGCCCGCGCCTGCGCCTTCTCCTCCTCGGTCATCGTCATCACGCGCAGCGTCAAGATCTCGTCGATCTCGGTTGCGTCGAACAGCGCGCCGGCGCTCTGCTCGGCGACCTCCGGGTAGTCGTAGAGGATGATCGGCAGCCCCAGGACCGCGTCGCCGCGGTCGGCGACGCCGGCCAGCACCGGCCAGCAACGTCGCTGCTGGCACCGAGCGGCCGCGTCGGCGGCGTCCGCCGGCGGGTCGATCACGGACACGAACCGACCCTCCTGCGCGGTGAGGAGGAGGTGAGCACCCAGGAACGATCGCTGGATCACCTCGTCCTTCCCACCGTCCACCGGGTCGGAGATGTTCGCCAGGCTCGTCGCCAGCCGCAGGTGCCCCTCGTCTTGGACGGCGTCGAGGCGCAGAGTGCCCACGAGCGCCTGCCGCCGCCGCACCACCCGGCCCACCAGGGCGTTTGCGGTGTCGCGGACGACCTCGACCTGCTCGCCGGCGGCAATCTCCACCGCAATGGTGACTCCGTCGAGCAGATCGGGCAGGCGGAACGGGCCATAGACCTGCTCGCAGGGAACCGCCTCGTCCCAGCTCAGCCAGCTCGTCCCGTCGACCTCGAGCTCGGCCACAGGTGTGGTGGAGCCGTCGGCAGCTGCCCGCTCGACCGATCGGGTCTGCAGCTGCAGGCAGCGCACGCGTACGGTCACCGCGTCGTCGGGGGCCGGGCTCAGCAGGCACTGCGCGGCCATGTCCGACTCCTCGCCGATCGCCGCCGCCGACCCCTCCGGGGCGAGCACCCCGAACTGCCAGCGGACCTGGTTCTTGCTCGAGGAGGCTCGGTAGGGGTAGAGCAGGTAGCCCTCGTAGAGGACCGTGTCGGCCACGGCGCGAGCGATGCGAAGGCTCTCGTCCTTGGTGGTGGCATTGTTGCTGCTGCTCAACGGACCGCCTCCTCGGACTCCGGGAGCAGCGAGGTCAGGGCCTCGTCCCAGCTGGTCATGCCGCGCGTCGACTTGTACCGGTTGAGCGCGTCGAGGGTGCCGCGCTCCAGCCGCAGCCACCCGGCGTTCGGGAAGTAGTGGTCCATCAGGGTGCGCCAGTGCCGGACCGGCAGCTCGTACCTCGCCTCACGGTCCCAGGGGATCTGGGTCACCGAGAAACCAGTGCTGCCGCGCGCGAAGACGGTTCCGCTGAACAGCAGCTCGAGGGGGATGGTGCCCTCGCGCAGCGCGTGCAGGTACTTGGCTCCGGACACCTCGAAGTCGTAGGTGCAAGGCAGGACCAGGTCGACGTCGGTGGCACCGGTGAACCCCTGGACCGTTGCCATCGCGTGCATCCACAAGAACGGCTTCAGCGTCTCCGTCCAGCGCCGGCGGGGGCCGAACAGGTCCAACAGACCGGGTTCCTCGTCCGCGGAGTAGCCGCGACGGTGCGCGTCGATGCGCACCTGGGCGCGCAGCACCAGCGCGTGCACCTGCTCTCCCGTGGTCTCCTCGATGTGCAGCTTGGCGACCAGGTTCGGGGCCACCGACCAGGGCTCGGGCACGATGTCCTCGACCGTGAACTCCAAGGAGGTCATGGCCGGCTCTCCAGCTGCGGCGCCGGGCGGCTGCGGTCGGCGACCATGGCGAAGAAGCCTTCGATCCGGTCCCGGGCCTCCTTGCCGCCGTCGAACCCGCGCCACACCTGTCGGAGGCCACCGACCAGCTCGTAGCACGCGTCGATCGGCACCAGGTAGCAAGCCGATGCCTTCGTCCCCCGACCCGGCCTCTGCACCAGCAGCGCCTCCACGTCGGCCCGCAGGTGACCGAGCGAGGGGTTGGCTGCCTTGATGCGTTCCCAGGAGTCGAGCGTGAGCTCGGACTCGGTGGCGCCGGCCGGACCGGGGTAGAAGGCTACGGTGCGGTTCTGCACCGAGTTCGTGAACATGAAAGCGAGCCCCACCGGGATCTGCAGCTCGTCCCAGTCCTGCTGGGTGAGCTCGACCTCGGGGAACCAGAGGTACCTGTCGGGGACGGCGCGGTAGCGCTGCTCGGCCCGGTCGTCGGTGAAGAGCAGGTGGCATCCGCGGCAGGTGCACAGCAGGTTGCGGCTGGTCAGGTTCACCACGTGCTGGTGCTCTTCGGGGATGGGCTCGGCGCACATCTCGCAGCGCTCCCCGGGCGGGGGCGGCGGCCGGCTGGCAGTGATCCGCCTGAGCACCGCCAGCGCTGATCCGTCGACCCCAGAGGTGTGGGTCACGCGCTCACCTGCCCACCGGCAGGCACCGCGACCGAGACGGCGCCGTCACTGACCAGGAGCGGGAACGGCTCGAGGTGGCCGTCCCCATCCAGGCACTCGCCAGCGCGGCGGACCGCGTAGTGGGCGCGACACTGCGGGCATCGAAGCACCGCGTCCCCAGCGGCTCCGCCGAGTCTGCGCTCGAGGGTGCTGCCGGCGAGGCCGGCTCCGCACCGGGCGCACTCGTCGCGGTAGGCGTAGAGGTCGGTGCCCACCGCCATCACGACGAGCGGGACCCCCGCCACCGAGCACCCCCTCACCTCGCCGGAGACCAGGTCGGGCAGATCGGACAGGGTCTGCCACGTCGCGCCGACTTCGTCCTCCAGCCGGGTCCGCAGCGCGCTGACCGGGATCACCGAACCGCCAGAACCGCCCGAGCCGCTTGGGCTGGCAGCGTCCACCTCGATGCCGGTGATCTCGGGGGCGGCTGCCTCCACGGCCCCCTCGACGGCGAGCTTCAAGGTGACCGACGACGATGCGCACCCGTCGCAGCTGCCGAGCAGGCGCAGCCGGACCACGCCCTCCTCGCTGACTCCGAGCAGCTCCACGTCACCGCCGTGCGAGCCGAGGTACGGGCGAACCTCCTCCAACGCCCGCTCGACCCGGGTGGTGACGTCGTGCGGGTGCAGCCCGTGCACCATCAGCAGGCTCGCGACGAGATCGTCGCCGGCCAGGGCTTCGAGCGCCACCGGATCCAGACGGCCGGCGTCGTAGAGGACCTCGAGCATTCGCTCCAGTCCGGCGCCGTACAGCTCGGTGACCAGGCGCACCAACTCCTCGCTGCGCTCACGGGCCATCGGGCCGTGAGCCGTGCTGGCGTCCAGCAGCGACTCGATGCGCTCGCCCACGGCCCGCAGGTCCGGGTCTGCTCGGGTCTCCTCGCCGGGTCGGGGTTCCACGCCGGCCAAGGTCTAGCCTCCCGCAGACTGGGTGGGCGAGTGCATGAGCTCGAGCTTCTTGCCCTGGCCCAGGTACATGTGCACCCCGCACGGCAGGCAGGGGTCGAAGCTGCGCACGGTGCGCATGATGTCGATGCCCTTGAAGTGCTCTCGGTCGTTCTCCTCGAAGATCGGCTGGCCCTGGACCGCGTCCTCGTACGGTCCCGGGGTCCCTGAGGCGTCTCGTGGGCTGGCGTTCCAGGGGGTCGGCGGGTACGGGTGGTAGTTGGCGATCTTGCCGTCGCGGATCACCATGTGGTGCGAGAGCACGCCGCGCACCGCCTCGGTGAACCCGCAGCCGACGCCTTCGTCGGGCACCTCGAAGGACTCCCAGGTCTTGGTGTTGCCGGCCCGGATCTCCAGCAGCGCCTTCTCCGCGAAGTGCAGCGCCGCCGCTGCTGCGTAGGCCTGGAAGTAGGTCCGCGCCCGGTTGCGCTCGATGGTGTTGCTGCCGTGGGTCGGGATCTTCCACTCGAACTCGACGGGGCCCTTGAGCGCTGTCTTGGGCAGGTTGATCTGCACGCTGGAGCCGGTCGCCTTGATGTAGCCGATGTCGATCAGGCCGGCCAGTGCCGTCGACCACAGCCGCGCCAGCGGTCCGCCGCCGGTGTCCAGGGCGAGGTTGTCCCGGCCGTCGTACCACCGGGGGGACATCACCCAGCTGTACTTGTCGTCGAAGTCTCGCTTCTGCGGGACCGGGTTGGTGTGCTGGTTCCAGGGGTGCCGGCGGTCGACCGGGTTCCCGATCGGGTCGTGGGTGACGAAGGTCTCCTGCCCCTCCCAGTCCTGGTAGAACGACGAGCCGAGCATGATCCGGATGCCGAGGTTGATGTCGACGAGGTCGGTGGTGACCAGCTTGCCGTCCACGACCACGCCGGGGGTGACGAACATCTTCCGCCCCCACTCGGTCATGTCCTTGTACTCGAAGTTGCAGTACTCCGGGTCCTGGAAGGAGCCCCAGCACCCCAGCAAGGTTCGCCGCAGCCCCACCTGCTCGTAGCCCGGAAGCGCCTCGTAGAAGAAGTCGAACAGGTCGTCGTGCATCGGGACGACCTTCTTCATGAACTCGACGTAACGCATCAGCCGCGTCATGTAGTCGGTCATCAGCTGGATCGTCGCCGTGGTCCCGATGCCGCCGGGGTACAAGGTGGAGGGGTGCACGTGGCGCCCCTCCATCAGACAGAACATCTCGCGGGTGAGCCGGCTGACCTGGAGCGCTTCCCGGTAGAACTCACCGGTGAACGGGTTCAGCGACCGCATGATGTCGCCGATGGTGCGGTAGCCGTGCTCGCCGGCGTGTGGTGCCTCGGTGGTGTTCGCCCGCTCCAGCACGCCGGGGTTCGTCTCGGCGACCATCTTCTCGCAGTAGTCCACCCCGACCAGGTTCTCCTGGAAGATGTTGTGGTCGAACATGTACTCAGCAGCCTCGCCGAGGTTGATCAGCCACTCACCAAGGTGCGGCGGCTTCACCCCGTAGGCCATGTTCTGGGCATAGCAGGAGCAGGTCGCGTGGTTGTCGCCGCAGATGCCGCAGATGCGGCTGGTGATGAAGTGCGCGTCGCGAGGGTCCTTGCCCTTCATGAACATCGCGTACCCACGGAAGATCGATGACGTGCTGTGGCACTCGACGACCTCGCGCTGCTTGAAGTCGATCTTGGTGTAGATGCCCAGGCTGCCGACGATGCGGGTGATCGGGTCCCAGGCCATCTCGGTGAGGCCGTCCTTGCCGGTGCTGGCCTTGCTCGGTGAGGGAATGGTGGACGTCATCGTCGCCTCTTTCTCAGGTCGGTCTGCCCTGCCACCCGCGGCGACAGGAGGGGAAGGGGACTACCAGGTACGGCGTGCGCCGGTCTGCAGCTCACGGCCAGGAGTCCGCCACTTGGGCTCCTTGTCGACCGTCCTGGTGGTGACGGTCCGCAGGTTCCGGATCACCGAGCCGTAGAGGCCCGACGCGGTGGTGGACAGCTTCCCGCCGGGGGGCTCGTCCATGAAGGGCATGAACTTGTCCGGGAAGCCCGGCATCGTGCAGCCGATGCAGATCCCTCCCACGTTGGGGCAGCCGCCGACACCGTTGATCCAGCCTCGTTTCGGCACGTTGCACTTGACCACCGGGCCCCAGCAGCCGAGCTTGACGATGCACTTGGGGGAGCCGTACTCGGTCGCGAAGTCGCCCTGCTCGTAGTAGCCGGCGCGGTCGCACCCCTCGTGCACGGTCTTCCCGAACAGCCAGGTGGGCCGCAACCCGTCGTCGAGCGGGATCATCGGCGCCTGGTCGGTGGCCATGTAGAGCAGGTAGGTCAGCGTCTCGGCCATGTTGTCGGGCTGGATCGGGCAGCCCGGCACGTTCACGATGGGGATCCCCGCCTTCGACTTCCAGTCCCAGCCGAGGTAGTCGGCCACGCCCATGGCCCCCGTCGGGTTCCCGGCCATGGCATGGATACCGCCGTACGTCGCGCACGTCCCGGCTGCGACGATCGCGGTTGCCTTGGGCGCCAGCCGGTCCAGCCACTCGCTCGTCGTGATCGGCTGACCGGTCTCGGGGTTGTTGCCGAACCCGCACCAGTAGCCCTCGTCCTTGACCTGCTCATTGGGGATCGACCCCTCGACGACCAGGACGAAAGGCTCCAGCTCGCCGCGCTCGCCCTTGAAGAACCACTCCAAGAAGTCGTCCGCGCCACCGTTCGGACCGCACTCGAAGTCGATCAACGGCCAGTGCACCGCGATCTTCGGGAGCCCGGGGAGCGCGCCGAGCGCGATCTCTTCGATGCTGGGCTGGCTGGCCGCGGTCAGGGCGACGGAGTCACCGTCGCAGCTGAGTCCGGCGTTGATCCACAGGACGTGGATCAGGGTTTCTTCGGCCTTGACTGCTTCGGCTGTTGGCATCGTCGCCGCCGTTCCGGAGGCGGTGTCTCCACCCCCATGAGTTGTTGCCGGAGCCGACCCGTGCGGCCCACTTGCGCAACCCCGTTCGTCCATTTAGCCCACGCCGTTCGGAGTGTGTCAAGGGTCACACCGCGTGCCGCCGCGAGGGTCGGGAGGGGAGCGACTGGTGTGGTCTGTGAGCCTCGTCGGCCCGAGCCGGGTGCGGGCTCAGACCGCGCCCAACCAGCGGTACCAGGCGTCGAGGTTGACGCCGTTGCGCACCGAGACGGGCACCCACTCCAGCCCCGGGTTCAGGCTGCGGGCGTCCTTCTCGCACCGGTCCAGGTCGAAGTCGACGTAGGGCAGCAGGTCGGTCTTGTTGACCAGCACGAGGTCGGCCGCGGCGAACATGTGCGGGTACTTCAACGGCTTGTCGTCGCCCTCGGTCACCGAGATGACCACGACCTTCCGCGCCTCGCCGAGGTCGAAGAGGGCCGGGCAGACGAGGTTCCCGACGTTCTCCAGGAACAGCACGCTGTCATCCTCCGGCTGCAGGCGGTCCAAGCCGCTGCTGACCATGGTCGCGTCGAGGTGGCATCCGGCACCGGTGTTGATCTGCACCGCCTTGGCGCCAGCGGCGCGGATCCGCTCAGCGTCGAGCAGCGTCTCCTGGTCGCCCTCGATCACCGCGATCGAGCGGCCGGTCCGGTTCTCGCGGATGGTGCGCTCGAGCAGCGAGGTCTTCCCCGCTCCCGGCGAGCTCATCAGGTTGACGGCGCTGATGCCATGCTCGGTGAGCCACCGCCGGGTGTGAGCCGCGAGCTCGTCGTTCTTGGCGAGGACCGAGGTCTCGAGCTCGATGGTGTGCGTGCGTGCCTCGACCGAGCGGTGGTCGTCATCGTGGTCGTGCTGGTGGTCGTGCCCATGTTGGTGGGGGTGGTCGTGGCCATGTTGGCGGTGGTGGTCGTGGCGGTCGTGGCCGCCGACCGAGGTCACCCGGACCTCGTCGGTGCCGCATCCACAGGTCGCACACATCCGGCTCACCCCACTTCGACCGACGTCACCTGCAGCTCGCGACCGGCGACCACCTCGACGTCGGCACTGCCACAGTCGCACAGCAGGATCAGGTCGTCCATCGTGAAATCGCGCCGGCAACCGCGACAGTGCGCGCGTCCGTGAGGCGCGTCGATCTCGAGTACGGCGCCCTCGAGACTCGTGCCGGCAGCGGCGAGGTCGAAGCAGAACGTCAGCGCCTCGGGGACGACTCCGGAGAGCCGTCCGACCGTGAGACGCACCTTGTGCACGGGTCTACCAGCGGTGCGTTCTCGCACCGCCTCGACCACGCTCTCCGCGATGGACAGTTCGTGCACTCCACCATCCCGCCTCGGCGATCCACGATAGGAGCGTGAGACCTGCGCGGCAACGGCACCGGACAACGGCACCGGGTAAAGGTGGCGCGTACCCTCCCTCACCCGGATAGACTGCCCTCACTCCAAACCAGGGGCGTGACGATGGCGGATCATCCGCGGTCCTACCGCGTTCGTCTGCCGCCGCGGCCGACCAGCGTCGGGCGGGCGCGCAAGCTGGTGCGTCGCAGCCTCTCCAACGTCGGCCGTTCTGACCTCACCGAGGCTGCCGAGCTACTGGTCAGCGAGGTGGTCACGAACGCCCTGGTGCACGCGGGCACCCCGATCGACGTCGCCCTGTCGCTGCAGGACGACGGCGTGCGGGTCGAGGTCGCCGACGGCAGTCCGCATCTGCCCTCGCGACGCAGCTACGGGCCCGCTGCTGGGACCGGGCGAGGGCTGATGATGCTCGAGCAGCTGGTGGACGACTGGGGCGTCGTGGCGGAGGGCGACGGCAAGACGGTGTGGTTCCAGCTCGACGGCGACCCACTGGCCGGCGCCGCCACCTCCGCCGATCCGCCGATGCACCCGCAGTCTCGGCCCGGCCGGGTCCTCGCGGTCCGGCTGCTCAACGTCCCGCTGCTGTTGCACGCGGCCTGGCAGCAGCACGCGGAGTCCCTGCTCCGCGAGCATCTGCTGTCCAGGCTCGACGAACAGGCGCCGGTGGATCCCATCCAGGAGCATGCCGACGCCGGGGACGCGATGGCGATCCTGGCCGAACAGATCCCCAAGCCCGACATCAGCGACGACCCGGACGAGCTGATGGCATCCGCGATCGAACCGCACGTGTCCAGCCCCCAGGTGGACCTGTTCGTGCCCGCCGCATCCGTCGCGAACTTCGAGGTGCTGAACAGCTCGCTCGAGGCAGCGATTGCGCTTGCCCTGCAAGGTGAGTTCCTGACACCGCCTGCCCAACCCGAGATGCGCAGACTGCGCCGCTGGCTGTGCGCCGAGGTCTCCGCTCAGGCGGCCGGAAGCCTGCCCACCCCGTGGCCACCGGACACGCGAGAACTGTCCGTGGACGGGCCACTCGACCTCCCCGGCTGGGATCCGAGCCGGGTGCGCGAGTCCCCCGAGGCAATGATCGCCGCCGACGACACGAGCCGGATCGTTGCGGCGAGCCGGTCCGTGCTGGACCTCCTCGGCTACCGAAGCCCCGAAGACCTGGAGGGGCAGCGGCTGGTGTCAGTCATCCCCCGACGCTTCCGGCAGGCACACCTGGCCGGTTTCACCATGCACGTGCTCACTGGTCGGGATCCGCTGCTCGGGACCCCGATCGTGGTACCCGCCCTGTGCGCCGACGGCGAGGAGCGCCTGGTCGAGCTGGTGATCAGGTCGGAGTCGGTGGCCGGTCGCGCGCTCTACCTCGCGACGCTGGTGGCCGTCGAGGGCTGAACCCCGGTGATCCGCCACGCTACCTGCGAGTAACATCGGACGGCAACCGTGGAAAGGACGTCAGATGAGCAGCGACCAGGCCCAGCGCGAGGTCAGCGAGAAGCAGGCGCGGGAGGTCGCCGAGGCCGCACGCGACAGCGAGTGGACTCGGCCGAGCTTCGCCAAGGGGCTCTACCTCGGCAAGTTCGACCTCGACCTGATCCACCCACACCCACGCGCGGACGAAGCCGCCGTGGCGGAGGGGGAGGAGTTCCTCGACCGGCTCGGAGCCTACTGCCGCACCCTGGACGGACTGCGCATCGAGCGTGAGTCACTGATTCCCGACGAGTACCTCAAGGGCTGGTCCGAGCTCGGGGTGTTCGGCATGAAGATCCCGAAGGAGTACGGCGGCCTCGGCCTCTCCATGTACTACTACGGGCGCGCGCTCATGCTGCTCGGCTCGGTGCACCCGAGCGTCGGCGCGCTGGTCTCGGCCCACCAGTCGATCGGCGTCCCGGAGCCGGTCAAGATGTTCGGCACCCCGGAGCAGAAGCAGGCGTTCCTCCCTCGCTGCGCCGATGGAGCCGTCTCCGCCTTCTTGCTGACCGAGCCGGACGTGGGCTCGGACCCGGCGCGGCTGGGCGCGACCGCGATTCCCACCGAGGACGGCGGCTACCTTCTCGACGGGGTGAAGCTGTGGACCACCAACGGCGTGATCGCCGAGCTGCTGGTGGTGATGGCGACGGTGCCGAAGCACGCCGGCGGTCGTGGCGGCATCACGGCGTTCGTCGTCGAGGCCGACTCGCCCGGCATCACCGTGGAGAACCGCAACTCCTTCATGGGGCTGCGGGGGATCGAGAACGGCGTCACCCGCTTCCACCAGGTGCGGGTGCCGGCCGAGAACCGGCTCGGCAAGGAGGGGCAGGGCCTGAAGATCGCGCTGACCACACTGAACACCGGACGCCTGTCCATCCCGGCCCTGTGCGCTGCGGGCGGAAAGTGGTGCTTGAAGGTCGCCCGGGAGTGGTCCGGCGTACGCGTCCAGTGGGGTAAGCCGGTCGGCGAGCACTCCGCGGTCGCGCAGAAGCTGTCGTTCATGGCCGCGACCACGTTCGCGATGGAGGCGGTGCTCGACCTGTCCACCCAGCTCGCCGACGCAGGGACCAAGGACATCCGCATCGAAGCGGCGCTGGCAAAGCTGTGGGCCAGCGAGATGGCCTGGCGAATCGCCGACGAGCTGGTCCAGGTCCGGGGCGGGCGGGGTTACGAGACCGCCGACTCACTGGCCGCTCGCGGTGAACGGGCGGTCCCCGCGGAGCAGATCCTGCGCGACCTGCGGATCAACCGGATCTTCGAGGGGTCCTCGGAGATCATGCGGCTGCTGATCGCCCGAGAGGCGGTTGATGCGCACCTGGCGGCCGCCGGAGACCTGGCGTCGATGGAGGCCGACGTGTCGAGCAAGGCCAAGGCAGCGGTCTCGGCGAGCGGCTTCTACGCCAAGTGGCTGCCGCAGCTGGTCGCCGGGTCGGGCACGATGCCCACGTCGTACGCCGAGTTCGGCCCCCTCGCCAAGCACCTGCGATATGTCGAGCGCCACTCGCGCAAGCTGGCCAGGCAGACGTTCTACGGAATGAGCCGGTGGCAGGCCAGGCTGGAGCATCGCCAGGTCTTCCTCGGTCGGATCGTGGACATCGGCGCCGAGCTGTTCGCGATGGCGGCCTGCTGCTCGCGGGCCGAGATGATGCGGCAGCAGGACCCACGGCAGGGCGCGCAGGCCTACCAGCTCGCTGCGGTGTTCTGCGCCCAGTCCCGCATCCGGGTCGATGAGCTGTTCCACGAGCTCTGGAACAACACCGACGACGCAGACCGGCGGCTGTCCCAGAAGGTGCTGGCCGGTGAGCTGACCTGGCTGGAGGCCGGCGTCGTCGATGCCTCCGAAGGCACCGGCCCCTGGATCGCCGACTGGGAGCCCGGCCCCTCGCAGGCGGTCAACGTCTCGCGCAGGTACCGCTGACCTCGAGCTCGCCGTCACCGGGTCCGCGCTGCATGGGCGGCGTGCGGCCCGGCGGCCCCGCGGAACGGGCAATCGGTGGCAATGACGAGAACGAACCCCAGACATGAACGCAACCTCTGACGTGCACGCCCGGACCCGGTTCCTCGGTCCGGCTGTGCTCGCCCTCGTCCTGAGCCCGATCCTGGGCCTGGCCGCGTGCGGTGGTGAGCCGGGGTCCGCGGACCCGGCTGGGCAGGCCGGAGCCGGTGCCGAGGGTGGCATGGACGAGATGAGCCATGGCGACGCAGGCAAGCACGACCGGCACGGGAAGCACGAGAGGGGGGACCACGGCGGCGGTGGCGACCACGCCGGAGGTCATCACGACGAGTCCGGCCACGGTTCCGGACACGCTTCCGGCCACGGCGCATCGCATGATGCAGCTGCGCTGGACCCGGCCCTGGTGGGTGTCGCCGATCTCCCCGCGGGCTACCGCAAGGGCGCCGGACACCTGCACACCCCCTCCACAGCCGCAGCGCCCGACCTCGGCCCGGGATGCGCCGCCATCGGTGAGCTGATCGGCACCGCGCCGAGCGTCCAGCAGCGGGAGCATCCGCAGGCCTCGGCGACCTTCACCAAGGGCCACTTCGGACCGCAGGTCACCGAGACCCTCATCGACTACGGCGACGAGGTGAGCGCGGAAGAGGCGCTGAGCCGGGTCGAGCGGTCGAGCGAGGAGTGTGATCGCTACGTTCAGTCCACCTCCCCGGTCGGGGCGAACGCCTACACCGTGCGGTCCTCGGTCCCGGGCTGGTCGGGACCGGAAGGTACGACGCTTCGGCTCACTGCGGTGAGCAGCGACTTCGAAGGCCTGCACTGGGACATCTGGGTGACGCGCGCCGACAGCTTGCTCGCCGCGGTCACCTTGCGCAGCGTCGCGGGCGGCAGCAACGAGGATCTCGCTCCGTCGATCAGCGCGGCCCGCGCCGCCTTGGAGCGCTGAGCCACCCTCTAACCTGGCCCTCTTGCCCCGCGACGAGAGAAGTCGATGCAGACCTGGCCCGGACGTCCCTACCCGCTGGGAGCCACCTACGACGGCACGGGGGTCAACTTCGCGTTGTTCACCGAGGTCGCCGACCGGGTCGAGCTGTGCCTGATCGACGACCACGGTGGGGAGACCCGTCTGGACGTATCCGAGACCGACGGTTTCGTGCACCACGTGTACCTGCCCGGCATCCAGCCCGGACAGCGGTACGGCTATCGGGTGCACGGACCGTACGAGCCGGAGAACGGCCACCGCTGCAACCCCAGCAAGCTGCTGCTCGACCCCTACGCGAAGGCGATCGAGGGACAGGTGGACGGCGACGAGGCGCTGTTCTCCTACCGCTTCGGCGATCCGACGGCTCGCAACGACGCCGACAGCGCCTCGCACACCATGCACTCGGTGGTGGTCAACCCCTACTTCGACTGGGGCAACGACCGACATCCCGAACGTGAGTACCACGACACGGTGTTCTACGAAGCACATGTGAAGGGGCTGACCCAGACCCACCCCGGGATCCCTGCGGAGATCCGCGGCACCTACGCCGGGATCGCGCATCCGGCGATGATCGAGCATCTCACCTCGCTCGGGGTCACCGCGCTGGAGCTGATGCCGGTGCACCAGTTCGTGCAGGACGCGCACCTGCAGGAGCGGGGACTGTCGAACTACTGGGGCTACAACACGATCGGATTCTTCGCGCCGCACAACGGCTACGCCAGCGCCGGGCAGCGCGGGCAACAGGTGCAGGAGTTCAAGGCGATGGTCAAGGCCCTGCACGAGGCGGGGCTCGAGGTCATCCTCGACGTGGTCTACAACCACACCGCGGAGGGCAACCAGCTCGGCCCGACGCTGTCCTTCCGGGGCATCGACAACGCCAACTACTACCGGCTGGTCGACGACGACAAGAAGCACTACTACGACACCACCGGCACCGGCAACACGCTGCTCATGCGCAGCCCCCACGTGCTGCAGCTGATCATGGACTCGCTCCGCTACTGGGTCACCGAGATGCACGTCGACGGCTTCCGCTTCGACCTCGCCTCCTCGCTGGCCCGCCAGTTCCACGAGGTCGACCGCCTGTCGGCGTTCTTCGACCTGGTGCAGCAGGACCCGGTCATCAGCCAGGTCAAGCTCATCGCCGAGCCGTGGGACGTGGGCGAGGGCGGCTACAACGTCGGCGGCTTCCCCCCGCTCTGGACCGAGTGGAACGGCAAGTACCGCGACACGGTGCGCGACTACTGGCGCGGCGAGGACCGCACGCTCGGCGAGTTCGCGGCGCGGCTGACCGGTTCGGCCGACCTCTACGAGGAGGACGGCCGCCGCCCGTACGCGTCCATCAACTTCGTGACCGCCCACGACGGCTTCACCATGCACGACCTCGTCTCGTACAACGACAAGCACAACGAGGCCAACGGCGAGGGCGGCGCGGACGGCGAGAGCCACAACTCGTCCTGGAACTGCGGGGTCGAGGGCGAGACCGACGACCTCGACATCATCGCGCTGCGCGAGCAGCAGAAGCGCAACTTCCTGACCACGCTGTTCCTCAGCCAGGGCGTGCCGATGCTGCTCCACGGCGACGAGCTCGGGCGCACGCAGGGCGGCAACAACAACGTCTACGCCCAGGACAACGAGATCGCCTGGATCGACTGGGAGCGCGCCAAGGAGTTCGAGGTCCTCTCGGACTTCACCGCGCGCCTCGCGAAGCTGCGCCAGGACCACCCGGTGTTCCGCCGCCGCCGGCACTTCCGCGGCCGCTCGGTCAAGGGCGACACGGTCGGCGACATCGGCTGGTTCACCCCCGCCGGCGAGTGGATGTCGCAGGAGGACTGGGACTCCGGCTACGCCAAGTCCGTCGCGGTGTTCCTCAACGGCGAGGCGATCCGCGAGCCCGACCCGCGGGGCGAGCCGGTCAAGGACGTGCCGTTCTTCCTGCTTTTCAACGGCCACTTCGAGGGCATCGAC
>CADCUJ010000018.1:8901-10488 GCA_902805855.1 uncultured Nocardioidaceae bacterium | reverse complement strand
CGCCCACCCATCTGCGAGGTGTCGACCGCTTCGCTCACGCTGGCTCGCCTCCTTCGGCTCCGTTGCGTCAATCTAGTGCCTGTGGCATTCGAGGACCTGCGGCGCCCGCCGATCGACTCGGCTGCGCTCTCCGCTGCGCTGTGCCGGCCTGGATCGCTGTGGCGGGAGATCGAGGTGCTGGCTGCGGTGCCCTCGACGAACGCCGTGGTCGCCGACCGGGCGCGGGCGGGTGCCGCCGAAGGCCTGGTGGTCCTCACCGAGCACCAGACCGCCGGGCGCGGCCGGCTGGGCCGGTCCTGGGTGACTCCGGCAGGCGCGGCGCTGACGTTCTCGTTCCTGCTCGACCCGGTCGCCGTCCCGTCGCGGCGGTGGCCGTGGCTCCCGGTCCTCGCCGGGATCGCGGCGTCCGAGGCGGTACGACGGGTCGCCGAGGTGGAGTGCGAGCTGAAGTGGCCCAACGACGTCATGGTGGCGGACCGGAAGCTCGCCGGGATCCTCGTCGAGCGGATCGAGGTGGACGGGGCGCCGATGGCGGTGGTCGGGACGGGACTCAACGTCTCGACCGCACGCCACGAGCTCCCGGTGCCGCACGCGACGTCTCTGGAGCTCGAGGCAGCCAGCACCCTCGACCGCTCCGTCCTGCTCCGGGAGGTGCTGCGCGGCTTCGAGGCCCTCTACTTGCAGTGGCGAGACGAGCACGGCGACGCCACGGGCGGGCTGCACCAGGCCTATGTCCGCCGGTGTGCGACGTTGGGCCGACAGGTCAGGGTGGACCTGCCCGGCGGGGACCAGGTGCACGGAGAGGCGACCGGCATCGACGCGGACGGCAGGTTGCAGGTGCGGACCGCATCCGGCACAGAGGCACTGGGCGCAGGCGACGTGGCTCACGTCTGGCCCGGCTGAGCCGCTGCTGAGCGTCGTCGGAGCGGCACGGCCGCGTGGCATGATGCAGCCGTGGTCTCGAGAAGACGCCTCGGCGAGGGGGAGCACGTCGTGGTCGCCACCCGGACCCACGTCAAGGCGCTGCTCCTGCCCTCCCTGGTGCTGATCGTCATCGCCGCCGTCGCCGGCTTCCTGACCAGCCTGCCCAGCGGGACACCGCGGGTCTTCCTCACCTGGGTGATCTGGCTGGTCGCCCTGGCGGCGATCGCCTGGTTCGTGGGCCGTCCCTTCCTGAGGTGGCTCACCACGACGTACGTCGTGACGAACCGGAGACTGATGACCCAAAGCGGCGTGCTCGCCAAGCGTGGTCACAACATCGTGCTCAGCCGGATCAACGACGTGACCTACGAGTACGGCCTGATGGACCGGATCCTCGGCTGCGGCACGCTGGTCTTCTCCGTCGCCAGCGAAGGTACCGTCGAGCTGCGCGACATCCCGAACGTCGCGCAGGTCCAGCTCACGGTCAACGACCTGCTGCACGAGTCCAGCCTGATGCCACCGCGGACCGACGACGGGACGTGAGGCTCCGGGCCGCCCCGGATACCGGGGGCGGCGCAGGACCGGCAGGCCGGCCGGGGAGCGTCGACCCGCGAAGAGACTAGGTCCGGGATAGCCCGTTCGGACTAATCACAGAGCTTTCACTAA
>CADCUJ010000018.1:0-8891 GCA_902805855.1 uncultured Nocardioidaceae bacterium | reverse complement strand
GACGGCAGCTGATCGGTGGAGCCGACGCTGAGCGGTGACTAGCCTGCCGGTAGCCCATTCCGACTAATCAGGTTGTTTCGAACAATCTGTCCGAAATGTCCATTTACCCTTTCAGTATGTTCAGTGTGCAGGGGGTCGACCTCGACAGCGATGCGCGTCGAGTGTGGCGCGACGGCGTGGAGATCAGGATGTCGAACAAGGAGTTCGAGCTGGTCCAGGCGCTGATCCGCCGTCCGGGCGAGATAGTCACGCGCGAGGAGCTCATGCGTGACGTGTGGCAGACGACGTTCTGGACGTCTGCCAAGACCATCGACGTGCATCTCGGCTGGGTACGCAAGAAGCTGGGGGACGACACCAGGCGACCGACGCTGATCACCACGATCCGCGGCCGTGGGCTGCGCTTCGAAGTCACCGCCCCCACGTACCCCGAGCAGGCAGAAGGGCACTCGTTACGCTCGACGGCGTGACCGAGCCTGATCGCCACGTCACCGACGCGACGCCGCTGCTGGCCGTCGTCGGAGGCGGCCAGCTGGCCAGGATGATGCAGCAGGCGGCCGTCTCCCTCGGGGTGCGGCTGCGGCTGCTCGCCGAGAGCCCGCAGGACTCGGCGGCGCAGGTGGTGCCCGATGTCGCCGTGGGGGACTACCGCGACCTGCACACGCTGCGCTCGGTGACCAAGGACTGCGCGGCGCTCACCTTCGACCACGAGCACGTCCCCACCGAGCACCTGCAGGCTCTGGTCGAGGACCAGGTCGCCTGCCGGCCAGGACCGCAGGCGCTGGTGCACGCCCAGGACAAGGCCGTGATGCGTGCCCGGATGCACGAGCTCGGCGTGCCCGGACCGCGGCACGCCCTGGTCCACGACGCCGCTGGGGTCGCCGCGTTCGCGGACGGGGTCGGCGGCTTCCCGGTCGTGCTCAAGACCACACGCGGGGGATACGACGGGAAGGGGGTCTGGCTCGTCGGTTCCGTCGAGGAGTCGCGTGCCGCGTTCGAGGCGGCGGCCACCGCCGACGTCGCAATCCTCGCCGAGGAGAAGGTCGACTTCCGGCGCGAGCTCGCCGCGCTGGTCGCCCGCTCGCCCTCAGGACAGGCGGCGGCCTACCCGGTGGTCGAGTCGGTGCAGGTCGGCGGCGTGTGTGCGGAGGTGGTGGCGCCGGCTCCTGGGCTCTCGGAGGCCCTCGCCACCCGGGCGCAGCGGATCGCGCTGCAGATCGCCGGCGCCCTCGACGTGACCGGCATCCTCGCCGTCGAGATGTTCGAGACTCACGACGGCCTGGTCCTGGTCAACGAGCTCGCCATGCGTCCGCACAACACCGGCCACTGGAGCATGGACGGGGCGGTCACCGGACAGTTCGAGAACCACCTGCGCGCCGTGCTCGACCTTCCCCTCGGCTCGCCGCAGGCGCGGGAGCCCTGGACCGTGATGGTGAACATCCTCGGCGGACAGCCCGAGGCGGGACCGCTGTACGACGGTTTCCCCCACGTGTTCGCCCGAGACCCAGGGCTGAAGGTGCACCTGTACGGCAAGCAGGTCCGGCCCGGCCGCAAGGTGGGACACGTGACGGCCTACGGCGACGACCTCGAGGAGGTGCGGGACCGGGCGCGCCACGCAGCCGCATGGTTCCGCGGTGACCTCGGCGACGAGAGCGAGTGAGCAGATGACCGAGCTGAGCACCCGGGCCGCCCAAGACGCCCGAGCCGACACCCGCGTCGGCATCGTCATGGGCTCGGACTCGGACTGGCCGACGATGAAGGCGGCTGCCGAGGCACTCGAGGAGTTCGGTGTCGGCTACGAGGCCGACGTCGTCTCGGCACACCGGATGCCTACGGAGATGCTGGACTACGGCCGCGACGCCGCCGGTCGTGGGCTGTCGGTGATCATCGCCGGGGCCGGCGGTGCCGCGCACCTGCCCGGCATGCTCGCCGCGGTCACGCCGCTGCCGGTGATCGGCGTCCCGGTCGCGCTGCCACACCTCGACGGAATGGACTCACTGCTCTCGATCGTGCAGATGCCCGCCGGTGTCCCGGTCGCGACGGTCGCGATCGGCAACGCCCGCAACGCCGGGCTGCTCGCCGTACGCATCCTGGGTGCGACCGACCCGGCGCTTCGCGCCCGGATGCAGCAGTTCCAGGAGTCGCTGGCGCAGTCGGCCCGCGAGAAGGGGAAAGCGGTGCGGGGCCAGGCGAGAGGCGGCTTCGGCTTCTAGGCCACCCTCAGCTCAACCGTGGCGGGGCCACTCGATCGCCGGGCAGACATCCATCACCATCGGCACCCCCGCTCGGCTGGTGCGGCTGAACGCGTCGTGGTCGATGACGCCGAGCTGGAACCAGACCGCGCGTGCGCCGATGTGCACCGCCTGGTCGGCGAAGTCCCCCGCCGCCTCGGAGCGACGGAACACGTCCACGCAGTCGACGTGGAAGGGGACCTCGGCCAGCGACGGGTAGCCGTCCTCGCCGAGCACGTGGTTGGCCTCCGGGTGGATGGGCACGATCGTCTTGCCGCGGTCCTGCAGGAACGCGGCGATCCGGTACGCCGTGCGAGTCGGGTCCCCGCCGAGACCGACGATCGCCCAGGTCTGGCACTCGCGCAGCATGAACCGGATGTTCTGCTCGTCCAGCCACGGTGTCGCAGCGGCCGCTGGGATCGAAGGCACGCAGCCAGGCTAGTCGGCGTTGCCAACACCTCCCGGTGCCGGTGACGCTTCGGCTGCGGTGAACGCCCGGCCGTAAAGTCGAGCCATGAGCGATGCCTTCCCGCTGTTCGCACTCAGCGACGAGCACCAGGCGATCCGCGCGGCCGTCCGGGCCGTCTGCGCCGCGAAGGTGGCCCCGCACGCAGCGGAGGTCGACGCGACCGCCGAGTTCCCACAGGCGGCCTTCGACGCCCTCGCGGCGGCCGACTTCGCGGCACCGCACATCGGGGAGGAGTACGGCGGCGCCGGAGCCGACGCCCTGGCGACGTGCATCGTGATCGAGGAGATCGCCCGGGCCGATGCGTCCGCGTCGCTGATCCCTGCGGTGAACAAGCTGGGCACGCTGCCGCTGGTGCTGGCCGGTGAGGACGGGCTGAAGAAGCGGTACCTGTCCCCGGTGGCGGCGGGCGATGCCATGTTCTGCTACTGCCTGTCCGAGCCCGGCGCGGGCTCGGACGCCGCGTCGATGACCACCCGGGCCGTTCGGGACGGCGACGAGTGGGTGCTGCACGGCGTGAAGCGCTGGATCACCAACGCGGGAGTCTCGCAGTACTACACCGTCTTCGCGGTGACCGACGCCGTCGCGGGAGCCCGGGGGATCTCGGCGTTCGTGGTCGAGAAGGGCGACGAGGGCGTCTCCTTCGGCGCTCCGGAGCGCAAGCTGGGCATCAAGGGCTCCCCGACCCGAGAGGTGTACCTCGACGGCGTGCGGCTGCCGGGCGACCGGATGATCGGCGAGGAGGGCACCGGTTGGCGCACCGCCATGCGGACCCTGGACCACACCCGGGTCACCATCGCCGCGCAGGCCGTCGGCATCGCCCAGGGCGCCCTCGACTACGCCCTGGACTACGCAAAGCAGCGCCAACAGTTCGGTCGGCCGATCGCGGACTTCCAGGGGCTGCAGTTCATGCTGGCCGACATGGGGATGAAGGTCGAGGCGGCCCGTCAGCTCACCTACGCGGCCGCCGGCCGGTCCGAGCGCCAGGACCCCGACCTCACCTTCTTCGGGGCCGCGGCGAAGTGCTTCGCCTCCGACACCGCGATGCAGGTGGCCACCGACGCGGTGCAGATCCTCGGCGGTTACGGCTTCACCCAGGACTACCCGGTCGAGCGGATGATGCGCGACGCCAAGATCACCCAGATCTACGAGGGGACCAACCAGGTCCAGCGGATCGTGATGGCCCGCCAGCTGCTTGCCGGGGTCCAGTCGGCACTCTGAGGGAAGCGGGGGACGCGCCGTCGCCAGCTACTGCCCGGCCAGGCCGGAGGGCCGGCACAGCTCGTCCGGGATCTCTGCCGTGCGGTCCTCGCGGATCAGCTCGAAGAGCTGCAGCGCCCGTTCTCGGTCCCAGGTCACGGCCAGGTCGACGATCGGCACGCTGCAGGTGAGCCCGTTCTCCCCGTCCACCCGGGTCATCGCGAAGGCGAAGCGAGCGGTGTCGATCGGCCCGGTGTCCTCACCCACGGCCAGCGCGTCGGCACTGGCGCTGGCGAGCCGGACGTAGCGGACCGGGTTGAGCACCGACCAGGGGGAGATTGCCTTGCTGCCGACCGAGCTGACCACCTCGCGCTGCCTGCGCGCGCGATCGATGTCCCCGAGCGACGACTGCCGGGTCCTGGCATAGCCGAGCGCCGTCGGGCCGTCGGCCTCCTGACAGCCCTTGTCGATGTTCAGCTTGGCCTTCGGGTCCTCGATCGGCTGGCGGGGGCAGATCTCGATCCCGCCGACAGCGTCGATCACCGAGACGAAGCCGCCGAACCCGATCTCGACGTAGTTGTCGATCCGGATCCCGGTCTCCTCCTCGAGGGTCTGCACGAGCAGCTCGGGGCCGCCCAGGGCGTAGGCCGCGTTGACCTTCTGGTCGCTGCCGACGCCGGGGATGTCCACGATCGAGTCGCGGGGGATCGACAGCAGCAGGTTCGGCCCGTCCCCGGTGTGCAGCAACATGATCGTGTCGGTGCGCCGTCCCTCGGCCTGCCCGGTGCCGAGCTCCTGCCGCTCCTCCGCGCTGAGCTCTTCGCGGCTGTCGCTGCCGACGAGCAGGTAGGTGGAGCCGGGCTGGTCCTCCGGGCGGGCGGCGTCGGGCTCGGCATCGACCTTGGTGATCTGCGTCCACGCCCACGCAGGCACCGCGACGAGGAAGACCAGCCAGAGCAGGAGCAGGTAGGTGAGCCAGCTGAAACGACGCCGCTTCGATGTGGCCGGGCGGCCGCGCGGACGCGCGGGGGGCGGTGGTGGAGGCCGGTCTCCCCGGGTCGGCTGCCGGATCGGCTCGGTGCGCGGATCCGCTGAGGCACTCCCTCCGGGACGGTTCAGTGTGGGCATCACCCGCGTCGGCTCCGGGTCCGCGGGAGCACGTCCTTGACCGTAGAGCCAGTCGTAGTCGGGGGGGTCCTGGTCTGAGGGACCGGGACCGCTGCCCCGCGGGCGATCTGCCATGGTGCCGACGCTACCGGGGACCTCAGACCCGACCGCCGGCCCGGGGCGCCTTCGGCGCGCCGCTCCAGTGTGACGCGTGTGACTGGTGATACTTGCCGTTGAGCTTCCGGAGACGAAAGGCACTTCCCCATGTCATCCGCTGCCTCCGCACTCGCGCCCTCGTCCCCGGGCTTGGACGACCGGCTCGCGCGCGTGCGGTTCCGCCGCGCCGTCGCGCTGCTGGTGATGACCCTGCTGGCGCCCGGGTCGGCGCAGCTGGTCGTCGGGCGCAAGCAGGTCGGCCGGTTCGCCCTGCGGATCTGGCTGGCGTCGCTCGGCACGGCCGCAGCGGCGGCAGTGCTGGGGATGGTGTTCGACTCGTTCGTCTTCTGGCTGGTCAGCAGCACCGTGGTGCTCGGCGTGATCAGGGTCGTCCTGATGGCGCTGGCCGTCGGCTGGGCCCTGCTGTTCATCGATGCCTGGCGCCTCGGTCGACCCCTCGAGCTCCTGCAGAGACAGCGGCTGGCGATGGTGGGGATCAACGGCTTCTTGTGCTTCACGGTCGCCGGGACGCTGCTGTTCGCCTCGCACGTGGTCGGCGTACAGCGCGACTTCATCACCACGATGTTCACCGGCTCCACCGTGTCCGAGGCCGAGAACGGCCGCTACAACGTGCTCCTGCTGGGCGGTGACTCCGGAGCCGACCGGTTCGGCCTGCGACCGGACAGCCTCACGGTCGCCAGCATCGACGAGGACACCGGGCACACCGTGCTGTTCGGACTGCCCAGGAACATGGCGAACTTCCCCTTCCCGGACGGCTCGCAGATGCAGCAGCACTTCCCCGACGGGTTCGACTGCGAGGGGTGCTACCTCAACGGGCTCAGCACCTGGGCAGCGGACCATCCCGGCCCGTTCAGGAAGTACGACGACCCGGGCGTCGAGGCCACGATCCAGGGGGTGGAGGGGATCACCGGGCTGGACATCAACTACTACGCGATGATCAACCTGGCCGGGTTCCGCAGCCTCGTCGACGCCGTCGGGGGAGTCGAGCTGAAGGTGCGTGACCGGATCCCGATCGGCGGGGTCGGGGCACCGGTCACCGGCTACATCGAACCGGGCGTGCAACGCCTGGACGGCTTCCAGACGCTGTGGTTCGCGCGCTCGCGCGAGGGTGCCGACGACTACTCGCGGATGGCGCGGCAGAAGTGCGTGATGGGCGCGATGCTGCGACAGCTCAGCCCGAAGGTCGTGGTGACCAAGTTCCGCGAGATCGCCCGAGCCAGCGAGGACGTGATCTCCACCAACCTGCCTCGCTCGGAGCTCGACCGGTTCATGGCGCTTGCCCTCAAGGCGAAGTCCCAGCCGCTGTCGACGGTCTCGTTCGTGCCGCCACTGGTGAACACGGCGGACCCCGACGTGACGCTGATCCAGGAGCGGGTCCAGAAAGCCATCGAGAAGTCGGAGGCACGAGGCGAGGAGAGCCCCGCGACGAAGCCTCGGCGCCCCAAGCGGGACCGGTCGACGGCACCCGCAACCACCGGCGGATCCATCGGCAGCATGTCCGAGGGCTACGCAGCGAACGACGCGGCCAACCTCGCGTCCGCGTGCTGAGGCCGGGCGCCGGCCCGATGGCTAGGGTCGGTCCCGTGTCCTCGCGCGTGGTCGCCGTCATCGCTACCTGGAACCGGCGCGACCTGCTGCGCGAGGCGCTCGCCGCGGTCGAGCACCAGACCCATGCACCGGTCGCCGTCGTCGTGGTCGACAACGCGTCGGACGACGGCACGGAGCAGATGCTGCGTGCGGACTACCGGGACCACCCGGGGCTCGAGCTGGTCCGTCTGACGAAGAACACCGGCGGCGCCGGAGGGTTCGCCGTCGGTGTCGAGAAGGCGCTGACCTTCGAGCCCGACCTCGTCTGGCTGCTCGACGACGACACCGTGCCCAGTCCAGGCGCAGCGAAGGCGCTGGTGGAGGCCTGGCAGGGCTTCCGGGACCGCAACGGTCACCGGCCGAGCGTGCTGGCCAGCAAGGTGGTGTGGACCGACGGGCGGCTGCACCCGATGAACACGCCGCGCATGAAGGCTGGGGCCTCGCGCACCGAGCGCCTGGCGGCGGCACAGGTGGGCTGCACGCCGATCCGGTCGGCCTCGTTCGTCTCGGTGATGTGCGATGCGGAGGTGGTCTCGCAGCGAGGACTGCCCATCGCCGACTACTTCTTGTGGAACGACGACTTCGAGTACACCACCCGGCTGATCCGCGACCAGGCGGGCCTGCACTGCCCGGCCAGCATCGTGGTGCACAAGACGAAGGTGTTCGGCGGGACCGACGTGGATCCAGGCGAGCGGTTCTTCTACGAGGTCCGCAACAAGATCTGGACCTTCACGCGCAGCCAAGGGCTCAGCGGGCCCGAGAAGGTCCTGTACTCGCTGTCCACCCTCCTGCGATGGGCGCGTACCTTCGCCCGGTCCCAGGACCGAGCCGCTCTGGCCCGCGGTCTGCGCCGGGGACTGGTAGCCGCGGCTCGCTCGGCGCCTCGCTCGAACGCCGAGGTGCTGCGCGAGGCCGGGATGCAGCGGCTCGCCGGGACCGAGCTGTCGTCGGAAGGCGAGCCGCAGCCCTTCTCCCTGCTGATCTCGACCTACGCAGGCGACGCGCCGCACTACCTGCGCCTGGCGTTCGAGTCCAGCGTGCAGGAGCAGACCCGGCGCCCGGACCAGGTGGTGCTGGTCCAGGACGGACCGGTGCCCGACGACCTCGCCAAGGTGATCGCCGACCTCGTGGCGACCAGCCCGGTGCCCGTCGAGCACGTCGCCATCGAGCACAACTCGGGCCTCGGTCCCGCGCTCGACCGCGGACTGGCGGCGTGCACCCACGAGATCGTGGCGCGGATGGACGCCGACGACGTGAGCCGGGCCGACCGCTTCGAACGCCAGCTGCCGATGATCGAGGCGGGAGCAGACATCGTGGGCTCGGGGCTGTCCGAGTTCGGTGAGTCGGTGGACGAGGTGGTCGGTCGCCGTACCCCTCCTGTCGACCCGGCCGAGATCCGCCGGGTGATCCGCTTCCGTGACCCGTTCAACCACCCGACCGTCGTCTACCGCAAGAGCGCGGTGCTGGCGGCCGGCGGCTACACCGACATGGCGCTGATGGAGGACTACCTGCTGTTCGCCCGGATGCTGGACGCGGGTGCCGAGCCGGCCAACGTCGCGGACCCGCTGGTCTACTACCGCGTCGGTTCCGGGGCCTACGCGCGTCGAGGTGGCCGGGCACTGCTGCGATCCGAGCTGGCCCTGCAGCGCCGCTTCCGACGCCTGGGGATCACCACCCGGGGACAGTACCTGCGCAACGTCGCCGTCCGGGGTGGCTACCGGTTGGTGCCGGAACCGCTGCGTAGAATCGCCTATCGGCGGTTGTTCGCCACCCGTGACTGAGGAGCCGGTCGGATCGGCCGCGGTCACTACACTTGTCACTCTTCTCGCCTAGGAGCTGTGTGTGAACGTCGACCTCGTCATCGTCGGGTCCGGATTCTTCGGGCTGACGATCGCCGAACGCTGCGCGAACGAGCTCGGCCTCAAGGTGCTCGTCCTCGAGCGGCGCCACCACATCGGCGGCAACGCCTACAGCGAGCCGGAGCCGGAGACGGGCATCGAGGTGCACGTCTACGGCGCCCACCTGTTCCACACCTCCAACGAGCGGGTGTGGGACTACGTCAACCGGTTCACCGACTTCACCGGCTACCAGCACCGCGTGTTCGCGAAGTACCAGGGACAGGTCTA
>CADCUJ010000017.1 GCA_902805855.1 uncultured Nocardioidaceae bacterium | reverse complement strand
GAGGACGGCCAGACGATCCCGTTCGTCGGCGCGGTCCTACGCCTGGTGCGAGACGACCCGACGGCGCACGCCATGTTGCACCTGAAGTCGACTACGGAGGCCGGTCAGAGCGAGCTCCAGGGCCAGATCCAGAGCTACGGGATCGCGAGCCGGGTGGAGGCCATCTCCAGCCAGGAGTCCGAGATCGCCGACTTCCGCGGGCGTAACCCCGGCATCGCGACTTACCTCATCGCAGGGCAGCTACCGGCGGTGGAGGTCGCCGCGCAACACGGCGGAGCGCACGTCTTTCCGCGTCAGATCACCTCGGAGTGGCGCGAAGCGATGATCGCCGCCGACATCCCGTTCAACGGACGCATCGACGACACGCCCGAAGGATGGGACGCGGCGGTGGCAGCCGGTGTCACCAGCGTGATGAGCGATTGGGTCGCCGGCTACCGCGAACACTGCACCACCAGCCAGGTCTAGCCCGGGCCCAGCCGAGGGCCAGGGGCGTCAGCGGCAGCTGGCACCGCGGCAGTTCTCGAGCGCATCCAGCCGTGCGATCAGGCGGGCTCGCTCAGCGACGCTCTCCCCGGCGCTGATCCGGCCATTGAGCTGGAAGGGGTCCTCGCCCAGGTCGTACATCTCCCGCGACCCACCCCGCCACCGCAGCAGCACATGGTCGTCGGCGGTTCGGATTCCGGTGTAGAGCCGCCGGCTCGGCTCGGGACCCGCCTCGAGCAGGATCGGGCGGCCGGCGCCGGAGGACGGGTCGTTGCTCGCCGCCTGCATCGGCTGGCCGTCCTGTTGGAGCCGCGACGTGGCCCCGGTCGCCCGGGTGATCGTGCTGGCGAGGTCGGTGAGGCTGACCAGCTGGCTGCGCCGGACACCAGAGGCGAACCCCGGCCCGCGGACCAGCATCGGGACGCCCACGGACTCCTCGTAGCCGACGATCTTGCCGACCTTGCGGTGCTCGCCGACCAGGTACCCGTTGTCGGAGGAGAAGACCACGATGGTGCGCCCGGCCTCACCAGACCGGTCTAGGGCGTCGAGGACTCGGCCGACCGCGACGTCGACCGCTAGCAGAGACTCCAGCCGCTGCTGGTAGAGCTCGCGGTACTGCCACACCGGCCGCCTGCCGGTCCCGGGGAGCGCGCGCTTGTCTGACATGTCCGCCTCGAGGAACGAGGGCTTGTCCGGCAGCGGGGTGCCGCTGAAAGCGTTCCGGAAGGTGTTGCCGACGTTCGGGGTCGGCAACCCGCTCCCGTCGGCCTTAGGGTCGTCGGACTCGATCGGCCCACCGTAGTGGGGTGCGAGGAAGCTGAGCCACATGAAGAAGGGCTTGTCCGCGGCTGCGTATTTGTCCACGAGCTGCGCGCCGCGGTTCTGCCAGTGGGTTGTCTGGTAGGTCCGGTACGCCGCGAGCCGGCCATTCTCGTTCATGGTGAACCGGCGGTAGTTGTAGACACCGCGGACCGGGACCTGCCAGTCGGTCCAGCCGGGCGGGACGTAGCGGGCACCACGCCCTCCCGGATAGCCGTTGATGTACTTTCCGAGGAGCACTGTGTTGTAGCCGGCATCGCGCAGCCACACCGCGAGGTTGTTCCTCCGGAACTTGCGCTCGAACTCCCCGAAGCCGTGCAGGCTCATGATTCCGTTGTTGTGCGCGTATTGCCCGGTGAGGATCGAGGCGCGGGCAGGGCAGCACAGCGGCAGCTGGGAGAACCCGCGGGTGAACGTCGTGCCCGAGGCACCGATCCGGTTCCGGACCCTGCTCATCACCGCCAGGTCGGCACGGGTCTGGTCGTCGGTCAGGATCAGCAGGAAATTCGGGCGGATGGCAAGACCCGCGGCTGACTCACCCTGGCCCGAGGCGGCCGCCGTCCCACCGGCCATCGCCAGGCCCGAGGTCAGGCTGAGGCCGACCAGCACCGAGACCGTCAGCAGCGCCCGACGCGCTCCCCCGCTGCCGTGGGTTCGGCCGCTCATCGTGCCTCCCCTTCGTCTGCGGACGGCTCGGTTACTCCTCGACCAGGTGCCAGCCCCCAGCCGTCACCGAGACGGAAGTCAGCCCCAGTACACGTACTTGCCGACCACCCGCCACACGCCGTTGCGGTGCTGGAAGTCGACCGAGACGAATCCCCAGCGGCTCGTGCAGGTCTTGTACTCCTGGTACTTGTAGCCGTAACCCTGCGAACTGGTCTTCCCACCGGCATCGAACAGGCGGTCAACGCGGGACTTGGTCCAGCCCTTCTCGACGATCCGGAACTCGTTCCGGCTGACGCAACCAGGCGTGTCGGCCTGAGCCGGAGCGGTGACGGCACCTAGGCCGGTGACGAGCAGAGCGCCGACTGCAGACGCGGCGATACGACGAATCATGGTGAATCCCCCGAGATAGAAGTGAACTTGACCGCCCGAGGTTAGCCAGGCACAACGCCGACGCGACATAGCACGAAGGGGCCAACTCGGCGTGATCCGGCCGGTGACACTCAGCCGGGACGGGGCGGCGGCCACGAGGCCCTCATGCCCCTCAAGGCATGCACCATGATCCCACGCATGTGGTCACTGGCCCGGTCACCCAGCGGATCGTGGCCGGTCCGCTTTATGCAGGCACAACCGGCACCGCGGTCACCAGCACCAGCCCAAGCACGGCCGGATGGCAAGCCTGGACCGTGACCGCCCCCACGTCGCG
>CADCUJ010000016.1 GCA_902805855.1 uncultured Nocardioidaceae bacterium | reverse complement strand
AGAAGGCCCTCGTCGTACTCGGCATCGTCGTACTGGCCTTCAACCTGCGGCCAGCCGCGGTCAGCGTGGGCCCGGTGCTCGGTGAGCTGATCACCACGCTCGAGATGTCGGGCGCCACGGCGGGCGTCCTGACGACGCTGCCCGTCCTCGCCTTCGCCGGCTTCGGCGCGGCGGCACCTGGGCTTGCCAGACGGGCCGGGCTCCATCGGGTCACGCTGCTGTCCCTCGCGGCAGTGGTGGTCGGCCTCGCCGTCCGGGCGCGGGTGGACAACGTGCCGGTCTTCCTCCTGCTGTCCCTGCTGGCTCTCGCCGGCATGGCCGCGGCGAACGTGCTTCTTCCCTCGCTGGTCAGGTTGCACTTCCCCGACCGGATCGGACTGCTCACCTCCATCTACACCACGGCCCTGGCACTCGGACTCACCCTGGCCTCGGTGCTCACCGTCCCGATCTCGGAACAGTTCGGCTCGTGGCGCTGGGGCTTGTTCGCCTGGGCGCTGACTGCCGTGGTGGCCGCCGTCCCCTGGCTCGGGCTGCTCCGGCACGACAGTGCTCCCGCCGAGGAGGTGCACACCTTCACCCTGCGTGACGTGGCCGGTACCCGGCTCGGCTGGGCGATGGCAGCGTTCTTCGGCCTGCAGTCGCTCCAGGCGTACTCCGTCTTCGGCTGGTTCGCCCAGGTCTACCGCGACGCCGGTTTCAGCGCCGCGACGGCCGGTCTCCTCCTGGGAGTGATCACCGCGATGAGCATCCCGCTCTCGTTCTGGATTCCGTCGCTGAGTGCTCGGTTGACCGACCAGACCTGGCTGATCGTCGCGTTGACCGCCTGCTACCCGGTCGGTTACCTCGGGCTGATCCTGGCCCCTGTCGCCGGGGCCTGGCTGTGGGCGGTGGCGGTCGGCACCGGGCTCAGCGTCTTTCCGCTGGTGCTGACCCTGATCGGCTTTCGTGCGCGCACCAGCGGAGGAACCGCGGCACTGTCCGGCTTCACGCAGTCGGTCGGGTACCTGTTCTCGGCGCTCGGCCCGTTCGGGATGGGTGTGCTCTACGACGCGACAGGCGGCTGGAAGATCCCACTGGCCGTGCTGCTGGTCCTGGTCCTCCCGATGCTGGTGACCGGGCTGATGGTGGCGCGCCCGGCGTACATCGAGGACTCCGTCCGCCGCTGACCCGGCGGTTCCCCGGGCCCCATCTCAACGCGCACGGGCCCCATCTCAACCCGCACGGGCCCCATCTCAACCCGCACGGGCCCCATCTCAACGTGTGGGAGGCGCGGGTCAGACCACGGCGAGCGGCAGCAGCTTCTGGCCGGTGGGACCGATCTGGATCTCGGTGTCCAGCTGAGGGCAGACGCCGCAGTCGTAACAGGGGGTCCAGCGGCAGTCCTCGACCTCGGCAGCCGCCTCCGGGTCGGTGCCGACCAGCACCGCGTCCTGCCAGTCCTCCCAGAGCCACTCCTTGTCGAGACCGGAGTCCAGGTGGTCCCAGGGGAGCACCTCGGCGTGGTCGCGCTCGCGAACGGTGTACCAGTCCAGGTCGACCGGGAGTCCGGCCAGACCCTCCTCGCACGCGGCCGCCCACCGGTCGTAGGAGAAGTGCTCGCTCCACCCGTCGAAGCGGCCGCCGTCGCGCCACGCGGCCTCGATGATCCGGCCGACGCGTCGGTCCCCACGGGAGAGGAGACCCTCGATGATGCCCGGCCGGCCGTCGTGGTAGCGGAAACCGATGGCACGAGCGAACTTCTTGTCCGCGCGCACGGCGTCGCGCAGCTTCTGGAGGCGAGCGTCGGTGCTCTGGTGGTCGAGCTGGCTCGCCCACTGGAACGGCGTGTGCGGCTTGGGGATGAACCCACCGATCGAGACGGTGCACCGGATGTCGTTGCGCCCGGAGACCTCACGGCCCTTGGCGATCACCCGCTTCGCCAGGTCGGCGATCGCGAGCACGTCCTCGTCGGTCTCGGTGGGCAGGCCGCACATGAAGTACAGCTTCACCTGCCGCCAGCCGTGCGAGTACGCCGTGGCGACGGTGCGGATCAGGTCCGCCTCGGTGACCATCTTGTTGATCACCTTCCGCATGCGTTCCGAGCCGCCCTCGGGAGCGAAGGTGAGACCGGACCGGCGGCCGTTGCGGGACAGCTCGTTGGCGAGGGTGACGTTGAACGCGTCGACGCGGGTCGACGGCAGAGACAGGGAGACGTTCTCGCCGTCGTACCGGTCGGCCAGCCCCTTGGCCACCTCGCCGATCTCGGAGTGGTCGGCGCTGGAGAGGGACAACAGGCCGACCTCCTCGAAGCCGGACTTGCGGAGCCCGTTCTCGACCATGTCGCCGATCGTGCTGATCGAGCGCTCCCGCACCGGTCGGGTGATCATCCCGGCCTGGCAGAACCGGCATCCGCGAGTGCAGCCACGGAAGATCTCCACGGAGAACCTCTCGTGCACGGTCTCGGCCAGCGGTACCAGCGGCTTTCGCGGGTAGGGCCACGCGTCGAGGTCCATCAGGGTGTGCTTGCGCACCCGCCAGGGGACGCCGGACGAGTTGGGGACGACGCGCTTGATGCGCCCGTCGGGCAGGTAGTCGACGTCGTAGAACTTCGGGACGTAGACGTTGCCGGACACCGCGAGCCGGTACAGCAGCTCGTCACGCGGGCTACGGCCGCCACCTCCCGGCGCCCCTTCTGCCTTCCACTCCCGGATCACCTCGGAGATCGCCAGCACGACCTCCTCGCCGTCGCCGAGGACCGCCGCATCGAGGAAGTCGGCGACCGGCTCGGGGTTGAAAGCGGCATGCCCGCCGGCGAGAACCACCGGGTCCTCCTCGCCGCGCTCGACCGCGAGCAGCGGGATGCCGGACAGATCCAAC
>CADCUJ010000015.1 GCA_902805855.1 uncultured Nocardioidaceae bacterium | reverse complement strand
TGCCCCGATGCCATGGAGCTCGCACAGTTCTACTCAAGTCTTCTGGGCTGGCCGATCGAGGACGGCTCTGACCAAGCCTTCGCCACACTCGCCCCACCTGGGGGCGGCGTCACACCCGACAACCCGGACGGGCGAGCCACCCTCGCGTTCCAGCAGATCGATGACTGGACGGTGCCCACGTGGCCGGGCGGCGAGCACCCCCAACAGTTCCACCTCGACTTCAGCGTCGGCGATATCAACGCTGCCGAGCCCCAAGTCCTCGCTCTTGGGGCACGCGTTCACGAGCATCAGCCCTCTGAGAACGGCGGGTTCCGCGTGTACCTGGACCCGGTCGGGCACCCCTTCTGCCTGATCCGCTGACCAGTTGCTGTAAGGACCGCAGCCAGAGCCGCTCGGGTGGAGAAGGTCGCGACCGTTCCACTGTTTCCGCAGTTCACAGCTGAGCCGACGAGGGGAGTCGAACCCCTAACCTCCCGATTACAAGTCGGGTGCGCTGCCAGTTGCGCCACGCCGGCGTGGTGGCGTCACCCTATCGAGGTCTGCGCCCCCGGAACCGGGGTGGTGCAGGCGCACGGCGATCAGCGCGACGTCGTCCTCACCCTGCCGCGGCAGCAGTCGCGCGAGGATGTCGTCGCACAACCGGTCGAGGTCGCTGCTCTCCAGCTCGCGCAGCGTGGCCAGCAGGGTGGCAGCGCCGGTGTCGATGGACTCACCCCGGCGCTCGGTGAGGCCGTCGGTGTAGAACAGCACCGTCGATCCGGGCTCCAGCATCACCGCACCCTCGTGGCGCCGGGTCGCTGGGTCGAGGCCGAGCAGCAGGTCGGGCTCGGGGGAGGTCAACAGGTAGGTGCTCCCGTCGGGCTCGATCACCACCGGGGGCGGGTGTCCTGCGTTGGACCAGCTCATCCGCGTGGCTCCGGCCTCGGCTCCGGGCCGGACGCGCTCGAGCCGCGCGACCACGGCCGTGGCGGTCGTGTTGACCCGCAACCCTTCCATCGCGGCGTCCAGGCCGGTGAGGACGTCGCCGGGACCCGACCCGGAGTGAAAGGCGATGCCGCGGAGCAGGCCACGCAGCTGTCCCATCGCGGCTGCGGCTTCCACGTCATGGCCGACCACGTCCCCGATGACCACCATGGTCTCGCCGGAGGCCTGCACGAACGAGTCGTACCAGTCGCCACCGACCGCCGCCGCGCGGGCCGCCGGCTGGTAGCGCACCACGATTCCCACGTCGTCCAGCTGCGGCGGGTCGGTCAACATGTTCCGCTGCAGACCGGCGGCCAGGTCCAGCTGCTGGTGGTAGAGGCGGGCGTTGTCCAGCGCGAGGCCGGCCCTGAAGGCGACGCTCTGTGCGGTGGTCAGGTCGGCGGCCTCCATCGGCGAGCGCGCTGCTCCTCGCAGCAGGGTCAGCAGGCCCACGGTCCCGTCGCGGCCGGGCAGCGGGAACACCGCCCCACTCTCGGGCGCGAGGCTGGTGAGCATGTCCTTGGTCGCGCCCGGGGGCAACCGTTCGCTCATCGCCTCGGTTGCGCCGGTGTCCAGGACCACAGGGGACGCGGACAGCAGCGCGTCCCGCAGGAAGGCGTTCTCGCCGCCCGACAGCATCCGCTGACGGCTGTACTCCTCGACCTCGGCACGCCGGTCGGGGTCGACATGCCAGCAGCTCACATCTTCAAGCACGCCATCGGTCACGAGGCTGACCAGGCACCAGTCGGCGAGCACCGGGACCACCAGGCGGGCCAATCGGGAGACCGCCTCCTCGGCGTCGAACGTCGCGGAGAGCTCGCCGCTGACCGTGCCGAGCAGGTCCAGTCGGACCGTGGACCGTCCCGCCTCCTCCTGTGCAGCGCGTCGTTCGGCGATGTTGAGGAAGTACACGCCCAGACCTTCGGTGTCAGGGGTCACGCGCACCTCGAACCAGGCCCCGGCGATGGCGTAGTGGGCTTCGAAGGACACGACCTCGCCGGTCTCCATCGCGTGCCGGTACTGCGCTCCGACGAACTCGTCCTCGGCGCTCGGGAACTCCGCCCAGAGGTTGCGCCCGACCAGATCCTCGGCTCGTCGACCGAGGACACGTTCGGCCTCGCCGTTGAGATAGGCCACCGTCCATTTGCGGTCGATGTAGAGGAATCCCATGGCCATCCCGGAGAGCACGCGAGCGGCGCTGTCTCGTGCGTCCCGGACCTCGGTCACGTCGTACGCGACGCCGACCAGGCGATCCGCGCGGCCGTCCGCGTCGCCGAGCGCCCGTCCCCGTGCGGACATCCACCGGATCCGGCCGCCGGGGAGCATGGCGCGGAACTCCGCGCGGTAGTCCCCGCAACGGGACACCGCTGCCTCGATCGCCTGACCGAGTTGCTCCCTGTCCTCGGGATGCACCCGGGACATCGCCTCGTCGATGTGGGGGACGAACTCGCCGGGGGCGTATCCGAACAGCTCCTGCAGCATCTCGTCCCACTCGACCCGGCCCTGTGTGAGGTCCCAGTCGAACGTGCCGATCCGGGCCGCCTCGATCGCGAGGTCCCACCTCATGCGGCTCGCGTCGTAGTCGGCGCTGAGCGCGGACAACGCCAGCTCTCCCATGCCGGAGGAGGCCAGCTCGCGCAGCAGCGTGACCTCGGGCGGCGACCAGCGCCGGGCGTGCCGGTCATGCGCGGTGAGTGCGCCCACCGCCAGGCCGTCGTCGTTGACCAGTGGCACGGCAAGCAGGGCGCCGACTGCGCCGCTGAGGACGGAGTCGAGACTGCGCACCCGGTCGTCGTTGCGCGCGTCCTCGACGACGAGGGGCGACCGGTCCGGGGCCATGGCCGTCAGGAGATCGATCCCGGTGCCCGGTGGTGAAGGGCCCCCGGCCGCGACGACGACGTGCTCGCCGAGCAGCAGCGACACCTGCGCGTCCGCGCAGCGC
>CADCUJ010000014.1 GCA_902805855.1 uncultured Nocardioidaceae bacterium | reverse complement strand
GGAGGCGGCGGGGGTGGCGGCGGAGCTGATCCGGTCTCGCGCTTTGGCTTGCGGTTCCGCGCGTCGGCCCGTGCGCTTTCCCGGGCGTCCCGCGCCTGGTCCCGTGCCGCCTTGGCCTCCGCCCGGGCGCGCGCCTCGGCGCGGTCCTGCGCTTCTGCGCGTTCCTGCGCCTCCGCGCGGTCCTGCGCCTTGGCCGCGGCCTCCCGCTCGGCACGCGCGGCAGCCTCCAGCGCCCGTTGCCGAGCGGCTTCCCTGCGGGCGGCCGCCTCGGCCTCGGCGCGGGCGCGTTCCTCGGCGCGACGGCGGGCGATCTCCTCCAGCGCGCTTTGCCGCTGCTGTGCCATCGCGAAGGAGACGTTCTGTGCGCGCGCGAGCTCGCGGATCAGCTGCTCCTTCTCCGCCGCGATCTGGGTCGCCGCCAGCTGCGCCTCGGCTGCCGCCTCGGTGGCGGCGTCTCGTGCTGCTCGCGCCTCACCGGCGAGGCGCTCCTGCTCGGCCCTGGCCTCTCGTGCGTCACGCTCGAACACGCGGGCGAGCGAGTCGGAGGCGGCGAACCGGTCGAAGTCGGCCTCCAGACTCTCGGAGGCGCCATGGAACGAGGCGTACTGGTCGAGCACTCCGGCTGGACCGTCCTGCCCCATCATGGCGCCCAGAGCGGTGAGCTCCGAGCCGTTCTGGTACGACTCGGCCATCAGCAGGCCGATGGCGTCTCGCTGCCGGATGACGGTCGCCCGGGCGGCTTCCGCGTCGGCCTGGGCGGCGACCACGTCCTCCTTAGCGAGCTGGAGCCGCCACATCGCCCCGTTGTACGCCTCCGACTGCTGCTCGGCGTGCACTGCCGCCTGCTCGAGCCGCTGGTTGGCCAGCAGCAGGGACGCCTTGATCGCCGCGACGTCCTGCGCCTTCTCCGCAGCCCGTCCCTGGGCGGCTTCCACGTCGTCTTCGCTGGGGAAGGCCCGTGCAGGCTCGTCGGCGTCGTCGGCGAACCCAGGGGGTGCGGCGAACAGGAGGGAAGCCAGCACCACGCCTGCCGTCAGTCCGGCCACGAGGCGCGGTCCTCGGCGTGCCATCGGTGTCTGGTCTGCTGCTCGGTCGCCACGGCTGCGGTGCACGCGCTGTCCCTTTCGGTCGGCCCACGGGCCACCTCGCGGTGGCCCGTGGGCCCCTATCCGTACCGCGGCTCCTCGGTTGACCCTCCCAGGCCAGCATCTGGACGGCGACGCTCACGCCGGCTCGAAGGCCGCCTTCGGCACGCTAGTGCTCATCAGTCACAAACGGAACAGTTTTCACAGAAATACCTTCTGCACCACGGCGTGTCGGCTTGACGAACTACAAGGATGTCATTTCGGTCCCGCTCACGTCGGCCGCGGGCTGGTGGCAGACAGGCAGAAGCCCCGCCCTACTGGGAGGAAAGGCGGGGCCTCTGCGTGCGAGAAGTGTATCGGCCGGCGAACAGCGGGCGGCGCCGGACGCGAATATGTTTACCCGTGCCGCACAGCGTCCTGTTCCACCGGAACCTCAGCGGTCGTCGTCGTCGGATGTGACGCCCGGCCGTGTCTGTCGAACTTCTGACCGGTCGCCAAAGCGCCGATCCACACCGAGAAGATCGCGATCGCGGCGCCGGCCACGTCGTCGGCGATGTAGTGCCAGCCGAAGTAGATCGTCGAGACGACGGTCAAGGCGAAGAAGACCCACAGCGACCGGCGGATCCAGGCGTGGCGGACCGTGTAGTGGGCGACCAACGCGGCACACAGGGTCACCGCGACGTGCAGCGAGGCGAAGCCGGCGACGCTCTGCACCGATTCGTAGAGAGGGTCGAAGAAGCGGACGTCCTCGCGCCCGTAGGCAAGCGAGTCCTGTAGGGCGGAGACGCCGGTCTCCGGGAGGTCCTCGAGCAGCCACACCGACTGGAAGGCCGGGCCCAGGGATGGAATCGCGTAGTAGCTCGCGGTCCCGAGTGCCCAGCACAGGCACTGCGCGGTGACGTACCAGTAGCCGAAGCTGATGTTGCGCGACCAGACCAGCCAGGCGGTCAAGGACAACGGCACGAACGGCAAGAAGACCAGGTAGACCACCGAGAGCACCTCGGCCGTCACCCCGGTGCCGAGCACGGTGTGCAACACGTCGGCGGGGTAGGCGCCCAGGAACAACGTGAGGTCCCACTCCTTGAGCATCAGGTCGTACTTGACCTCTCGCACGAACGGCAAGACGTTCTTCAGGTTTCGGTAGCCGACATAGGTCACGTAGAAGGCAGCCAGCCCGACCACCACCAGCACCACCCGATCGCGGGTCCAGTGCTCCCGGATGATCGTGCGGGCCTCGGTCATGAACCGGCGAGGGGCGCGGCGAGCCCGCCAGGCCGATCGGGGAAGGACGTCGATGACAACGGCGCCGACGGCGAACAACGGCAGCCGAAGCCATGACGGGCCGAGGAACCCCTCCGGGTCGCGGATCGGCACGTCGACGGCGAGACTGGCTACCACGGCGAGGGTGCCGGTCATCACCGCTACGCCCACCAGGAGGGCATAAGCCTGCCGTTTCACCCCGCGAAGTCTAACGAAGTGTGCGCTGCGAAACCGGTGAGTATCAGGGTCCACGGCAGCGCGGCGAGGGCCACTCCGACCAGGAGGATGCCGGTGTCCCGCCACTGCCAGGGAGCCGGCTCCGCCCAGGTCCGCTGCTGTGCGGCGGCGAACCCGCGAGCATCCATCGCCAGGGACATCGCGCCCGACATCCGCATGGTCGACACCAGCAAGGACAGCGCCATCGAGGCGTTGACCCGGACCCGGTTCGCCACGCTGCCGTCGGCACCCACCCCGCGCGCGCGGCGTGCTCGCGCGATCTGCTGCCACTGACGGCCCGAGGACTCGAGACGCTCGAGCGCCACCGTTGCTGCGACCACCGCTCGGGCGGGCAGACGCAACCGCTGCCCGAGGTGGTCGCCGAGCCGGCTCGGGTCGAGGTACGGCGTCAGGGTCGCCGCAGGGATCACGATGTAGAGCACCCGCATCCCGGCACCGAGCGCGACGTCGAGGTCTCGACCGCCGTACAGCCAGGTCGACACCATGACCGATGCGGCCCCGACGACCCCGAAACCGAGCAGTCGCGAGGTCGACCGCCACCGCCGCGTCACGAACAGCCCGAGGACCAGGAGCACGCCCACGCAGACCAGGCCGACCGCGGCGGAGTGGATGGCCGTCGCGCCGACGACGGGCAGCAGCGAGGCGGCCAGCAGCGAAAGGGGTCCGTAGCGTGGGCGGCCACCGGCCACCGTCCCCAGATCCTCAGTCACGGCGTCACACCTCCGACCACGAGGCCCTGATCCAGCCGTAGCACGCTGCCCCGGCCGTCACCGGCCAGCACGTCGAGCGCGGCGACGTCGTGGGTCGCGACCGCGATGCCTGCCCCGGCAGCCCGTGCCGTCGCGCAGACGCCGGTAACCGCCGACCAGGTCAGCCGGTCCTGCCCGACCGTCGGCTCGTCGAGCAGCACCCCGGCCGGCCCGTGCACCAGTGCTGCCGCGACGACGAGTCGGCGCTGCTCACCGCCGGAGAGCCGGTGAGCGTTCGTGTCGGCCAGGGCGGAGAGGCCGAGCACTTCGAGCAGGCCACGGGCGCGGGCCATCGCGGCGCCTCGGCTCAGCCCCAGAGCGGTCGAGGCGAGCATCAGCTCGTCGATCACGGTGCCGCGCACCAGTCCGTGCTCGGGGGTCTGCGGAACCCAGGCGAGCCGCCGGGCCAACTCGCTCGAGGAGAGGCGGGACGCGGAACGGCCCTTGTGGCCGGACCACTCCTCCCGGATCCGACAGGACCCCGAGTCCGGATGCTGCAGACCCGCCAGCACCGCGAGCAGGGTGGACTTGCCGGCACCCGAGGGTCCCGTCAAGCCCAGGCCGCGTCCCGCGCGCAGCTCACCGGAGACCCCATCGAGGGCGGGTCGCCGGTGACCTCGGGAGCCGACGTCTCGAAACGGCGAGCGATGCACGACCCGGACGTCGTCGGCAACCACGATCGGCTCGTCACCTGGCGCCGGGTCCTGCGGAGCCACCAGGGACGGGTCCACTGCGAGAGGCTCGGGGACGGCCATCCCGGGGACCCAGACTCCCTGGCCGGCCAACGCAGCACGGTCGCCGCGGAGCAGCGGCCCAGGCGGTCCGTCGGCGACCACGCGGCCGGCGGGGTCGAGGACCACACATCGGTCCATGTGCGGCACCCACGGGCCGAGCCGGTGCTCGACCACGACCAGCGTGCTGCCGGTGGCGTGCACCGAGCCGAGCACTGCCTCGCGCACCCGGGCCGAGCTCTCCTCGTCCAGCATCGAGGTCGGCTCGTCGAGCAGCAGCACCCGTGGGTGCATCACCAGGGCGCCTGCCAGCGCCAGCCGCTGGGTCTCTCCTCCGGACAGCGTGTCGACCCGCCGTCCCTCGCCGTAGGGGAAGCTGGCCGCCTCCAGTGCTCGCCGCACCCGGTGCGGCATCTCCGGGCGGGGAACACCGGTGTTCTCCAGCCCGAAGGCCACGTCCCGGCCGACGGTGCCGGCCACCAGCCCCGCGGTCGGGTCTTGGAGGAGCAGTCCTACCTGGCCGGGCGAGTCCTGCGGCGGCGATCCTGCGATGCTCACCCGTCCCGCGAGCTCGCCCACGTCAGCGGTGAGCAGCAGGCCCGCGATCGCGCGAAGCAGCGTCGACTTCCCGGAACCGCTGGGGCCGACCAGGAGCACCTTCTCCCCGGCCTCGATCCTCAGGTCGAGCCGGTCCAGGATCGGGGTCTTTCTTCCGGCCGGGCGCCACGACACGGCGTCGAGACGGACCTCGGCGCCATGCGTGGCTCCCGGGCTCAGCGAGTCGACCGTTCCAGCTCCTCCTGGCCCGGCGGCATCGTGTTCACCGCGCCCAGCCTGGCCAGGGCGCGCACGATCGCCAGCCCGCCGAGGCCGGCGACCAGCGCGCCGGAGATGACGAAGAACAGCAGGTAGATCAGCTTGAACGTCCAGTCGAAGTCGGCCAGGAACGTCCACCACTCGTAGACGACGACCTCGGCCGTTGCGGCAAGGGCCCCCGCGAGCATCGCGACGGCTGGGCCGAACCGCTTCCAGGCGAACAGCGCCAGGGCCAGCTCGACACCCAGGCCTTGCAGCAGGCCGGAGACCACCGTGGTCCAGCCCCACTCGTTGCCGATCAACGCCGAGACGCTCGCGGCCACGACCTCTGCCATCAGTGCTGCGCCCGGCCGGCGGATCAACAGCCCACCGACCACCCCGGCCAACAGCCACGGCCCGCCCAGGATCGAGGTCAACGGTGCGACAAGCGCACCGACCGGCCCGCTCGTCGCCGCGTAGACCAAGTTCCAGGCCCAGAACACCACGCCGAACGCGACGCCGAGCATGGCCGCGCTGACCAGGTCGACGGTACGGAAGGCCAGCAGCGGCCGGCTGGCCAGGACCGTCGTACGGCGTCCTGCCTCTGATGTCTGCCGACCCGATCTCATCGATGCGGACACGTTCATCTCCCTGTCTGTGAAAGGGAGGGAAACCGCGCAGGTGCTCGACCTCGCGCGGTCGGAGACTCGACTTCCTTCGCCGGTGTGAGCCGGAGCAGGTTCGAGGGTCTGCGGCCGTTTCCGCACTCTCAGCGCCGGTCGGCGCTCCCCTGTCGTTCTTCCCCGATGCTACACCGCGCTGGCGGACGCCGGTCGACTCAGTTCGCCCCTCTCCTCGTCGGCCCGACGGAGTCGGGTGTCAACGGAAGGCTGCGTGACCGGTGAGCGCCTGGCCGACGATGAGCTGGTGCACCTCCGCGGTTCCCTCGTAGGTGAGCACCGACTCGAGGTTGTTCGCATGCCGCATCACCGGGTAGTCGAGCGTGATCCCGTTGGCACCGAGCAGGGTGCGGCACTGCCGGGCGATCGCGAGCGCCTCGCGCACGCTGTTCAGCTTGCCGAGGCTCACCTGCTCGGGACGCAGCCTGCCGGCGTCCTTGAGGACGCCGAGTCGCAGCGCGAGCAGCATCCCCTTGCCGAGCTCGAGCGCCATGTCGGCGAGCTTGAGCTGCGTTGCCTGGTAGCCGGCGAGCGGCTTGTCGAAGATCTGCCGGTCGCGGGTGTAGTAGATCGTGGTCTCCAGGCAGTCGCGCGCCGCTCCGAGTGCGCCGAAGACGATGCCGTAGCGCGCCTCGTTCAGGCAGGACAGCGGTCCGGACAGCCCGGACGCGTCCGGGAGCATCGCGGACGCCGGGACCCGTACCCCTTCCAGCACCAGCTCGCTGGTCACCGACGCCCGCAGTGACAGCTTCCTGGTGATCTCCGGCGCCGAGCAACCAGCCGAGTCGGTGGGTACCACGAACCCCCGGATCGTCTCCCCGGCCGCATCGGTGGTACGCGCCCACACGATCGCGACGTCGGCGACCGAGCCGTTGGTGATCCACATCTTGGTGCCGTCGAGGACCCAGTCGTCGCCGTCGCGACGCGCGCGCGTGCGCATCCCCGCCGGGTCGGACCCGTAGTCCGGCTCGGTCAGCCCGAAGCAGCCGATCGCCTCGCCGGCGGCCATCCGCGGCAGCCACTCCAGCTTCTGCTCCTCACTGCCGTAACGCCAGATCGCGAACATCGCCAAGGACCCCTGGACGGAGACCAGGCTGCGCAGGCCGGAGTCAGCGGCCTCCAGCTCCAGGCAGGCCAGCCCGTAGGCAGTGGCGCTGGTGCCGGCACAGTCGTAGCCGCTCAGATGCATCCCCAGCAGACCCAACGACCCGAGCTCCTTGGCCAGCTCGCGCGCGGGGATCGTGCCGGAGTCGTACCACTGCGCCAGATGCGGGCGGACCTTGTCCTCGGTGAACCGGCGAACCGTCTCCTGGATCGCGCGGTCCTCCTCGCCGACCAGATCGTCGACGCCGAACAGCCCGAGCGGCGTCTGCGGCTCGCGGCCGGCCATCAGCTGAGCCGCTCGAGCACCATGGCCATCCCCTGGCCACCACCGACGCACATCGTCTCCAGACCCCACTGCTTGTCGTGGAACTGCAGGGAGTTGACCAACGTGCTGGTGATCCGCGCCCCGGTCATCCCGAACGGATGGCCCACCGCGATCGAGCCACCGTTGACGTTGAGCCGGTCGAAGTCGAGTCCAAGGTCACGTGCCGACGGCACCACCTGTGCGGCGAACGCCTCGTTGATCTCGACCAGGTCGATGTCCGCGATGCTCATCCCCGCGCGAGCAAGGGCCTGCTTGGAGGCCTCGACCGGCCCGAGTCCCATGATCTCCGGCGAGAGTGCGGTGACCCCGGTGGACACGATCCTGGCCAGCGGAGTGATGCCCAGCTGCGCCGCCTTTGTGTCCGACATCACGACGACTGCGGCAGCACCGTCGTTGAGCGGGCAGCAGTTCCCTGCGGTGACGGTGCCGTCGGGCCGGAAGACCGGTTTCAGCTCGGCCACCTTCTCCATGGTGACGCCCGCGCGCGGGCCGTCGTCCTTGGTGACCACGCTGCCGTCAGCAAGCGTGATCGGCGTGATGTCGCGCTCCCAGAACCCGTTGCCTATCGCCTGCTCGGCCAGGTTCTGGCTGCGGACACCGAACTCGTCCTGGTCCTGCCTGGTCACCCCCTTCAGTTGGGCGAGGTTCTCCGCGGTCTGTCCCATCGCGATGTAGGCGTCGGGGAGGTCGCCGTACTCCCGCGGATCCACCCAGGTCTGTCCGCCGGCGGCGAACTTCTCGGTCCGCGAGCGCGCGTCGTCGAAGACCGGGTTCTTGGTGTCCGGCAGGCTGTCGGCGCTGCCCTTGGCGTAGCGGCTGACGGCCTCGACCCCGGCCGAGATGAAGACGTCGCCCTCTCCTGCCTTGATCGCGTGCATCGCCATCCGCGTCGTCTGCAGGCTCGAGGAGCAGTACCGGTTGATCGTCGCGCCCGGCAGGTGGTCCAGGCCGGAGAGTACGGCGACGATCCGGCCCATGTTGAAGCCGGCCTCGCCCCCGGGCTGTCCGCAGCCGAGGACGAGGTCGTCGATCTCGGCGGGGTCGAGGGCTGGGACCTTGTCGAGTGCGGCGCGCACCATCTGCACGGTCATCTCGTCGGCGCGCATCTCCTTCAGCGAGCCCTTGGCCGCGCGACCGATCGGGGAGCGGGCGGTGGACACGATGACTGCTTCAGGCACGACCAGGATCCTTTGGGTTGACTGCTGTTTGCTCAACACGCACTGTTCGCCTAGCCTTCCCCGCGCCGTTGTCCCGGTCAACGGATGCCCGGAAAGGTTGCCTATGAGCCAGGTCACGGAAGCACCGGTCCGGCCGATCCTCGATCAGGAGGTCGAGCGGATCCTGGTCGTCGTGGCGCATCCCGACGACGTCGACTTCGGGGGCGCCGGGACGGTGGCGAGCTGGACGGCGAGCGGCATCGATGTCAGCTACTGCGTGATCACCGACGGACAGGCCGGCGGCTTCGACCCGGGGCTGGACCGCGCCGACATGCCGGCGATCCGCAGGCAGGAGCAGCGTTCGGCTGCTGAGCACGTCGGTGTGCGCGACGTACGCTTCCTCGGGTACGTCGACGGTGAGCTCTCCGTTTCGCGGGAGCTGGTCAGAGATCTCGCACGCGTGATGCGTCAGGTTCGTCCGCAACGCGTTCTGGTGCAGAGCCCGGAGCGCAACTGGGGCTTCTTGGCGCCGTCGCACCCTGACCACCTTGCAGGGGGCGAGGCAGCGACCCAGGCGCTGTATCCCGCGTCGGGCAACCCGTTCGCGTTCACCGAGCTGCTGGACGACGAGGGCCTCGAGCCGTGGTCGGCTCGCGAGGTGTGGTTGATGGAGCATCCGTCCAGCAACCACGCCGTCGACGTCACCGAGTCCATCGACGCGAAGCTGGCTGCGCTCGGTTGTCACGAGAGCCAACACCGGGACCCTCAGCAGATTGCGACGCTGCTGCGTGAACAGCTCGCCGACAACGCCGCTCGGCACGGCATGGCCCCGGGAAGACTCGCCGAGGTCTTCGCGGTCTACCCGCTGCCGTGAGCGCCCAGCCGGCCAGTCGCCGGCGACTAGGCTGACGGCGATGAGCGAGTACGACGTGCACCTGGCGTCCTTCGACGAGCTCCATCCCCGCACGGCGTACCTGCTGTGGCAGCTGCGGGAGTCGGTCTTCGTGGTCGAGCAGAGCTGCCCGTACCCCGAGCTCGACGGCCTCGACCTGGAGCCGGCCACGCGTCACCTGTGGGTCGAGGGGGAGGGTGCACCGGTCGGGTACCTGCGGATCCTCGAGACGGCTGGCCCGGACGCGGCCGGTCAGGCGCGCATCGGCCGGGTGTTGGTGGCGAAGCCGTGGCGCGGGCGCGGACTCGCCGAGTCCTTGATGCGCGCCGCACTGGACCACGTCGGCAGCCGGCCGAGCGTGCTGGATGCCCAGTCCCACCTCGCGCACTGGTATGGCCGCTTCGGCTTCGAGGTCGTCGGACCCGAGTTCGTCGAGGACGGGATTCCGCACGTCCCGATGCGACGAGCGGCTGCCTGACCGGGAACGGCCGGACACAAAGAGTGCGAGGGTAGTCCCTGGGATGAACTACCCTCGCAACGTTGAGACGGCCGCAGGAAGCCTGGCTGCCAGGTCGGGGGATGGACCCGGTCACACTCGGTCTCACGCTGTGACCAGTTTCCGGCACTCGGAGGGCGATCTGCTAGCCCACGCGGGCTGCACGTCTGTGCGCTGCACAATCGCGCAGCAGTCACCGGGAGCAGAGCACTACGGAGCCGCCTGTCGGAATCGAACCGACGACCTATTCATTACGAGTGAATCGCTCTACCGACTGAGCTAAGGCGGCGCAGCCGAGAACCGGCAACGGCCCGGCACGCCGGACGAGTATACGAACACCGTCCGGAGAGCGCCCAATCGCCGAGGTGCCTCAACCGGCGCGAGCCCCATCTCAACCGGCACGAGCCCCATCTCAACCGGCGCGAGCCCCATCTCAACCGGCGCGAGCCCCATCTCAACCGGCGCGAGCCCCATCTCAACGAGGGGTGTGTGTGGGGGGTCTCGGGGTCAGCGGCCGTCCAGGAGCGGGCCCGCCGGGTCGTGGGAGAGGCCGCGCTTTCGCGCCGCGATCCCGGAGAGCGCCTCCAGGGCGACCCGGTTGGCCAGGTAGGCGGTGATCTCGGACTGGTCGTAGGGAGGGGCAACCTCGACGATGTCCACCCCGACCACCGGCAGCTCCAAGCAGATCCGACGCACGGAGTCCAGCAGCTGCCGTGCGGAAAGACCGCCGGGCTCCGGTGTCCCGGTGCCGGGTGCGTGTCCCGGGTCGCACACGTCCACGTCGACGGACAAGAAGACCCCTTCGCAGTCGTCGAGCGCGATCGCGAACGCTTCGGTCAGGCAGGCATCGAGCCCGCGGGCGCCGATCTCGGTCATCTCGAAGGACCGCATCCGCTGCTCCGCCATCCACCCGAGCGTCTCCGGACCCGGCCAGTAGCCGCGCAGCCCGATCTGCAGGAAGCGGTCACCGCGCAGTGCGCCGGACTCGATCAGGCGTCGCATCGGCTGTCCGTGCCCGTACAACGAGCCGAACTCGATGTCCCCGGTGTCCGCATGGGCGTCGAAGTGCAGCATCGACACCCGGCCGAAGCCGTGGTGGCGGGCCACGCCGGTGGCGTCCGGGAGGGTGACGGTGTGGTCGCCGCCGAGCACGAGGGGCACTGCGCCGGAGCCGGCCACCTTGTGCACGGCGGCCGCCAGCGACGAGATGGACCGCTCGACGTCACCGGAGTACATCTCCACGTCGCCCGCGTCCAGGACGCGGATGTCGCGAAGCGCATCGACGCGGAGGGCGAGGTGGGGACGGGAGCCGTCCTGCGGCAGGTAGCAGGTGGACCGGATGGCCATCGGGCCGAACCTGGCACCGGGACGGTGCGAGGTTCCGCCGTCGAACGGTGCCCCGACCACGACGACGTCAGCGTCGGCGTACGACGAGACGTCGTCCAGGTCGCAGGCGTCGACGCCGAGGAAGGTCAGGTCCGGCCCGAACTGGGCGCCGTAGCGGCTCATCAGCAGTCCACCGGCGACCGGGGTACCTCGCCGGACACGAGGTAGGACTCCACGACGTCGTCCACGCACTCGTTGCCGCGGTGGTAGCCGGTGTGCCCGTCTCCGTCGCGACGCACCAGCACCCCCGACTCCAGCTGGGACGACAACGCTTCAGCCCACTCCAGCGGGGTCGCCGGGTCGCGTGAGGTGCCGATCACCAAGATCGGCTTGGCACCGGCCGCGTCCGGTGCTGCCGGCTTCCTCTCGGCCTCGAACGGCCAGTCCGAGCAGCCGGCGAGGCCGTAGGCGAAGATTGCGCCGAACGTCGGAGACACCTCCTCGAACTCGTCGACCACAGCCGGCGCCTGGCCCATGGCGATGGTGTCTTCGGTGTCCAGGCAGCTGATCGCGTACAGCGCCTCGAGCGAGTTGTCGAGGTACCCGTCGGGACCGCGGGACACGTAGGCGTCGGCGATGGACAGCAACGTCGAGCCGTCGCCAGCGAACGCCGACTGCAGCGCGGAGTCGAGGATCGGCCAGCTGCTCTGGTCGTAGAGCGGGTACCAGATGCCCAGCACCGCGTTGCCGGCCTCGAGCGTTCGGCCGCCGGCCACCTCCAGCGGGTCCTGCTCCACCTCGTCGAGGAACGCGCGGATCCGCTGTGCGCCGGCGTCGACGCTGTCGCCGAGGAAACAGCTGCCGCGGTCCACACATGCTCCGACGTAGGCCCGCAACGCGGTCTCGAACGACTCCGCCTGGACCAGGCTCTTCTCCCGGTTCGACAGCGAGGGGTCGATGGCACCGTCGAGGACCATCCGGCCGACCCGGTCCGGGAACAGGTCCGCGTAGGTGGCACCGAGAAGGGTGCCGTAGGAGGCACCGAAGAAGCTGAGCTCGGCGTCGCCGAGCAGCTCGCGGATGATGTCGATGTCCCTGACGGCCTCGACCGTGGAGATGTGCGCTGCAAGCTGGCCGCTCTCCTGGGCGCATCCCCGGCCGAACTCGCGCAACAGCCGGTCCGCCTGCCCTCGCTCGGCGGCTGTGTCCGGGTCAGGGTCGTAGGCCACGAACGCGTCCAGCCGCTGGTCGGCCACGCAGTCGACCGGAGTGCTCTCCCCGACGCCACGCGGGTCGAAGCCGACGATGTCGAATGCCTGCTGCACCTCGGTGCCGAAGGTGGTCGACGCCCGGGCGGCGTACTCGATGCCGGATGCACCCGGGCCGCCGGGGTTGACCACCAGCGACCCCACCCGCTGGCTCTGGTCGCTCGCGGGCACCTTCAGCAGTGACAGCGAGATCTTCGCCCGCGACGGCCGGTCATAGTCCAGAGGTACGTCGATCCTGGCGCACTCGAACTGCTCGCGGCACGGGTTCCAGCCGAGATCTTGTTCGTAGTAACGCCGCAGAGCAGGGTCGCGGCCGGGGTCGTCCGGCACCGGCTCCTCGGACGGGTCAGCGGACTCCAGCGGACTGGGCGACAGCGACGGCGAGGGGAGCGCCCGGGAGTCCTCGCCGCCCAACGCGCAACCGCCCAGGGCCAGAAGCAGGGGGAGCAGCGCGACGAGGAGCCGGCGGCCCCGGAGGGCGCTCGTGGAAGGCACCAGCACACTGTAGGCGGGTCAGGGCAGCCGCAAGGCCACCATCATCGACTCCAGCGCCAGCAGCGGCGGCACGGTGTGCTCGACCATCTGCTCCCTGGCGGTGAAGACAGCGTCGATCCGGCGCAGGTTCTGCTCGGGGGTCGAGCGGCGGGCGAGCTCCTCGACGTCAGCGCGCATCTCCTCGTTGACCAACGCCACCCGGGAGCCCGTCTGCAGGGTGATCGCGTCACGGTAGATCGTGAGGATGTCGCCCAGGCAGCGGTCGATGACGTCGAGGGTACGGCGTCGAGCGCGCTGCTTCTGGCTGTGGGCGAGGTCGCGCAGGGCCGCCTGGTAGGTGCGCGACCGACGCGACTTCGCGTCGGAGCCGTAGGTGGCCTCGATGTCGGCCTTCTCGCGGGTGTCACTGGCCTCGACGACCGCCTCGGTCTCGGTCTTGGCGATGTCGACCAGGTTCGCGGCGGCGTTCATGCAGGCCCCCAGCGAGGTGAGGCCCTTGGGGATGCTGACGACCTCGCGCCTTCGCCCCCTGGTGCCTTCGTCGCAGGCCAACGCGCGGGCCCGGCCGATGTGTCCTTGGCTTGCCCGCGCGGCGAACCAGGCGACGCCCTCGGCCACTCCCGCGCTGGCAACCAGGTGCCTGGCCACCTCCGACTCGGTCGGGGTGCTGAGGACGACCTTGCGGCAGCGGGAGCCGATCGTGGGCAGCACGTCCTCCACCGTGGGGGCGCACAGCAGCCACACCGTGCGCCGGGTCGGCTCCTCGATGGCCTTGAGCAAGGCGTTGGCAGCCCGCTCGTGCAGGCGGTCGGCGTCCTCGATGACCATCACCTGCCACCGGTGACCAACCGGGGCCAGAGCGGACCGGAGCACCAGCTCGCGCATGTCGTCGGTGGCGATCTGGGCCGTCTCGGTGCGGGTGAGGCTGACGTCGGAATGAGTCCCGGCCAGCGCTGTCGAGCAGGCCTGGCACTCGCCGCACCCGGCACGCTCGCACAGCAGCGCCGCCGCGAAGGCCATCGCTGCGTTCGACCGGCCGGAGCCGGGAGGTCCGGTGAACAGCCAGGCGTGGCTCATCCCGTGGCCTCTGGCGGCCCGGTCCAGTGTCTGCGCCACCGACCGTTGGCCCACCAGGTTCGCCCAGACCGGCGCGGCCGGGTCGGCGAGCCGGGCGGTGGGTGGGGCGCTCATCCGGAGGGCGTCCCGTCCTGCTGCTCCACCAGGCCGGTGGCGGGGTGCGGCTCCTCGCGCCGGCGGCGCACGGCCTGGGCCAGGAGCGGCGAGACCCTCTCACGCACCAGCGCCTCGATCTCGTCGGCGGACCGGCGGGCATCGACCACCAGGTAGTGCTCGGGCTGGGCCGCCGCCAGCCGGAGGAATGCCTGCCGCACACGTTCATGGAACTGCGCCGACTCGCCCTCGATGCGGTCCCGCTCCTGGAAGCGGGTCAGCCCGGCCTCAGGGGAGAGGTCGAGCAGCACGGTCAGGTGCGGACGGAGGTCGGCGGTCGCCCACCGGGCCACCTTCTCCAGCTCGCCGTCCGCGAGGTCGCGCCCTGCGCCCTGGTAGGCCAGGGTCGAGTCGACGTAGCGGTCACTGACCACGACCGAGCCGCGCGCGAGCGCGGGGGCGAGCACGCGTTCGACGTGCTCGGCCTTGTCGGCGGCGTAGAGCAGCGCCTCGGTGCGTCCGGAGATGTCCCCGGTCGACGGGTCCAGCACGATGCGCCGCAGCTGCTGGCCGACCGCGGTAGCACCCGGCTCATGGGTCAGCAGCGTGGAGTACCCCTCGTCCTCGAGCCAGCGGGCCAGCCGCTGCGCCTGCGTGGACTTGCCGGCGCCCTCGCCCCCTTCGAGTGCGACGAACACCCCGGTCTGTGGGTAGCTGCCGACTTCACCGGTGAAGGCGTTGCGGAGGTCGTTCACCAGGGGGATTCCTTTGCGGTCGTCCATCTGACGATAGGCGGTCACGCCGACCACGGTCATCAGCACCGCGGCGATGAGGAAGGTGAACGCGGCCCCGTTGTAAACCAGCCATGGCTCTGCGTCCTCCCCGCGCGACCCGAACTCGTGCGTGCCGATCAAGCCGGCGACCAGCGGCGCGGCGGCGAGCACGAGCGCGAGCGCCAGCCGGATCATCGAGCCGACGAACGCGAAGGTGCGTCCGCGCAGCTCGTCGGGCACTTCGAGACCGAGCAGCGTGTTGCCGGTGATCCACGCGACACCCGACAAGAAGCCGAGCAGCAGTGCCAGCCCGGTCACGATCTCCAGCTGCTGCGCCAAGGCGATCGGCAGCAGCAGGAGACCGGCCCCGGTCAGCGACAGCCCGAAGAGCCGGCGCCTGGTGAGCCCGCGCAGCAGCCGGGTGCCCCGCCACATGCCCAGCCCCAGGCCAAGGAACACGGTGCCGAAGAGGACGCCGTATCCCGGGTCACCGCCACCGAGGTCGCCGACATAGGTCCGGGCCAGGCCGATCACCACACCGCCGGCAGAGAATGCACCGACGATGCCGATCACCAGTCCGCGCACGACCGGCGTTCGGGCGACGTACTTCCAGCCGTCGACCACCACCTTGACCACGCTGCCCTCGTGGTCGGCGCCGGTGGCTGCTGGCCCCGGGGGGATCTTGGTCAGCGTGGCGATCACCAGCCCGGACACCACGAACGAGGCGGCGTTGAAGTAGAGCGCCAGATCGATCGAGCTGCCGGACACCCAGTCGGCGAGCTGGCCGTAGAGCTTCTCGACCAGGGTGAGGCCGGTGAAGATGGCCGCGGCAGGCAGAGCGGAGCCGTACGTCGTCGCCAGGCTCACCTGGTTCGCGGCCTCGAGTCGGTGTCGCGGCACGAGGTTCGGGATCGTCGCGTCCTTGGCGGGCAGCCAGACCAGGCTGACCGCCTCGATCGCGATGGTGACCACGAAGATCCACCACAAGGTGCCCACGAGCGGGATCGTCAGGAACAGCGCCCCGCGGATGTAGTCACCCCAGATCAGCGTCCTGCGCCGGTCGAGCCGGTCCGCCACGTAGCCCGCGATCGGACCCATCACCAGGGCCGGCAGCACGCGCAGGAACAGCACCCCGGCGATCGCGAAGTTCTTGGTCGCGTACGACGGGCCGGCCAGCTCGCTGGCCATCGCGGTCAGCGCCAGCAGGCCGATCCAGTCCCCCAGGCTGGACAGGCCGAGCCCCACCCACAGCCGCCGGAAGTCACGGATCCGGAGCACCGCCGCCAGCGAGTGCGCGGGTGCGTGGGGAGTGTCGTCGTACGCCCCTCCGAAGACCCGTTCGCTCACGGGGCCAACCCTAGCCTCGCCCACCGTCCCCGGCCGGTCGCCGAGGACGGGAGCACTAGGACCTCTCGGCCGTCTGCTTCCTCGTGGCCGGCTTTGCGGCAGCCTTCTTCGCCGTCGGCTTCTTGGCCGACTTCTTGGCCGCCTTCTTGACGGTCTTCTTGGCAGACTTCTTGGCAGAGCGCTTCTTCGGCGGCGGCCCCTTGGCCCGCTTGTCGGCGAGCAGCTCGGCGGCACGCTCGAGGGTGACCGTGGCCTCGTCGTCACCCTGCCGCAGGGTGGCGTTGTACTCCCCGTCGGTGACGTAGGGGCCGAACCGGCCACTCCTCACGCTCACCTTGGCGCCGGTGCTCGGATCCTCGCCGAGCTCACGACCGGCGCTGGCACCGGTGCGACCGCGCCGCTTCGGCTGGGCGAAGACCGCGAGCGCCTCTTCGAGGGTGATGGTGAGCAGCTGCGCCTCGTCGTCGAGCGAGCGGGAGTCGCTGCCCTTCTTCAGGTACGGCCCGTAGCGACCGTTCTGCGCCAGGATCTCCTCACCGGACTCGGGGTCGCTGCCGACCACGCGAGGCAGCGTCAGCAGCCGCAGCGCGTCCTCGAGGGTGATCGTGTCCAGGGACATCGACTTGAACAACGAGGAGGTAGGGGCCTTTCGCGACTTCGGGGCGTCCTCGGGGAGGACTTCGGTGACATACGGCCCGTACCGGCCGTTCTTGGCAACGACCTTCAGGCCGGTCCCCGGGTTGGTCCCCAGCTCCCGTTCCGCCCCCGCGGGATTGGCCAGCAGCTCGCGGGCCTTCTCCAGGGTGAGCTCGTCCGGCGGCAGGTCCTCGGGCACGTTCGCGCGCACCGAGTCGTCGCCATCGGCGGTGACCTCGATGTACGGCCCGTACCTCCCGACCCGCAGGTCGACCCCATCCCCGATCGGGAACGTCGCCAGCTCGCGGGCGTCGATCTCCCCGAGCTCGGTGACCAGCCGTTGCAGCCCCTCGACGTCACCGTCGCCGAAGTAGAAGCCGGCCAGCTCGGCGTCGAGGTCGCGCCGGCCGGCCGCGATCTCGTCGAGCACGTCCTCCATCCCGGCGGTGAACTCGTAGGAAACCAGCCGGGAGAAGTGCTCCTCGAGAAGCCGGATCACCGAGAAGGCGAGCCATGCGGGCACCAGCGCCGTGCCCTTCTTGTAGACGTATCCGCGGTTGAGGATGGTGCCGATGATCGAGGCGTACGTCGACGGGCGACCGATCTCGCGCTCCTCCAGCTCACGGATCAGGCTCGCCTCGGTGTAGCGCGCGGGGGGCTTCGTCTCGTGCCCGGACGGTGTCACCGACGCCGCGGTGACCGCATCACCCTCCACGACCGCAGGCAGCCGGGTCTCCCGGTCGTCGGGTCCGGCCGAGTCCGGGTCGCCCTCGTCGTCGCGACCCTCGACGTAGGCCCGGAGGAAACCGTGGAAGGTGATCACCCGGCCCGAAGCGGAGAACACGCAGTCCTCACCGGTCTCAGCGGGCCCACCCAGCCGCACGGTGACGCTGCGGCCCTCCGCGTCCTTCATCTGGGACGCGACGGTGCGCATCCAGATCAGCTCGTAGAGGCGGAACTCGTCTCCGCTCAGACCGGTCTGCGCCGGGGTCCGGAAGTTGTCGCCGGCCGGCCGGATGGCCTCGTGCGCCTCCTGTGCGTTCTTCACCTTCGACTGGTAGGTGCGCGGCTTCTCCGGGAGGTACTCGGCGCCGTACAGCTCACGGACCTGCTCGCGGGCCGATCCGACGGCGGCGCTGGACAAGGTCACCGAGTCGGTGCGCATGTAGGTGATCAGGCCGTTCTCGTAGAGCCGCTGGGCGACCGACATCGTGCGCGAGGCGCCGAACCCGAGCTTGCGCGAGGACTCCTGCTGCATCGTCGTCGTCCGGAACGGGGCGTACGGCGAGCGCCGGTAGGGCTTGGCCTCCACGGATCGGATGGCGAACGGTGTGTCCCGCAGCGAGGTGGTCAGCGCCTCGGCTCGCTGGCGGTCCAGGTGGACGACCTTCGTGGCCGCGCCTGCCCTGAGCCGGCCCTGCGCGTCGAAGTCGCCGCCACGGGCCACCCGGGAGCCGTCGACCGAGTGCAGCTTGGCCGGGAACATCCTGTCCCGGTGCTCGGCGCCGGCGTCGAAGGTGCCCTCGATGTCCCAGTACGTCGCCGCCCGGAAGGCCATCCGCTCCCGCTCCCGAGCCACCACGAGCCTGGTCGCGACCGACTGGACCCGTCCGGCCGACAGCCCGGACATCACCTTCTTCCACAGCACCGGGGAGACCTCGTAGCCGTAGAGCCGATCCAGGATCCGCCGCGCCTCCTGGGCCTCCACCAGGTTGTCGTCGATGTCGCGCGGGTTCTCGACCGCCGCGGCGATGGCCTGCGGGGTGATCTCGTGGAAGACCATCCGCTTCACCGGCACCTTCGGCTTCAGCTCGTCGAGCAGGTGCCAGGCGATGGCCTCGCCCTCACGGTCCTCGTCGGTGGCGAGGAACAGCTCGGAGGCGTCCTTGAGGAGGCTCTTGAGCTTGGTGATCTGCGGCTTCTTGTCCTTGGCCACGACGTAGTAGGGGGTGAACTGGTTCTCGATGTCCACCCCTAGCCGGGCCCACTTCTCCCCCTTGATCTTGGCCGGGATGTCGGCTGCGCTCTGCGGAAGGTCGCGAATGTGGCCCACCGAGGACTCGACGACGTAGCCATTGCCGAGGTATCCCGCAATGGTGCGCGCCTTGGCCGGCGACTCGACGATCACGAGCTTGTGACCGTCGCCGCTCGGCGTGGTGGTGCGCTTGGTTGCCAAAGCTCGCGTGCTCCTAGGACCCCTCGGGCCGGACTCGTTGACCGGCGGTGACACGGTAGCGCCTCGCGTCAACCGATCTTTGCTAGGCGGGCTCCAGGAAGCCGTCCGCGACCAGGTCGCGGACCACCGCCAGATAGCCGCCACGAAGCTCACCGGCCTCGCGGTCGAGCAGGCGCGCCAACGCGTCGAGTACCTGTCCGACCCTCAGGTCACCGTCGCAGGCGCCGACCAATCCCGCGGTGACCGTGTCCACCTCACGGGCGCGCCGCATCCCGTGGGACTGCCTGAGCACGATCAGCTCGGGGTCCTCCGCGCCCGGGGCGCCGACGGTCTCCTGACGTACGTCGGAGCGGACGACGAGCCGGCTGGCCAGCAGCTCGGTGTTCCCGACGGAGCTGTCGAAGTCGACCCGGCGGCTCCAGCCGGCCACCTCAGCCCACAGCGGCTGCTCGATCTCGTAGGGCCAGTCCTCGACACGGACGACCGGGTCCCGGTGCCCGCCGTCCTGGTGGCGCCTCAGGCTGACCCAGCCGAACCCGACACCGCTCACCTGCTGTTCCTCGAACCAGGACAGCCACGTGTGGTACCGATCGGCGTACCGCGGCGACCCGTGCAGACCGGCGTCCCTGAGCCAGAGCTCGACGTACTCCGCCGGGTCCAGCACCTCGCGCTGGACCACCCAGGCGTCACATCCCGAGCCGACGAGCCAGCCGGCTACCCGGTCCTGCCAAGGCTGTGCACTTAGGTGAACCCAGTTCGCGAGCAGCTGGCACCAGCCGCCTGCGCGAAGGTGTCGCGGCGCCCGCTGCACCAGCCGCCGCACGACCTCGTCACCTGGCAAGCCGGAGTCGCGGTAGGCGAGCAGGCGACCGGTCGCCGGCGAGACCACGAACGGCGGGTTGCTCACCACGAGGTCGAACTTCTCCTCCGCCACCGGCTCGAACAAGCTGCCCCTGCGAACCTCGACGTCGACGTCGTCGAGCGCCGCGGTCATCTCGGCCATGCGCAGGGCGCGCCGGTTGACGTCGGTGGCCACCACCTGTGCGCTGTGCCGACCAAGGTGCAGGGCCTGTACGCCGCAGCCGGTGCCCAGGTCGAGGGCCCGCCCGACCGGCTCCCGGACAGTCAGCTGCGCCAGTGACGTGCTCGCCGAGCTGACGCCCAGCACATGGTCGGGGGAGACCGGCTCGTGCGTGCCGTCGAGGCCGGGGGCGAGGTCGCTGACCACCCACCAGTCGCGATCCTCCTCGGCGTAGGGCCGCACGTCGACCCGGGCGGTGACCTGGTCGCCAGACCGGTCGAGGACTCCGGCAGCACACAGCGAGCCGACCAGCCCAGGAAGGGCTCGCTGGGCGTGGTCCTCGGAGACTGTTGCCTGCAACGGCCACAGCCTGGTCAGCGTCTCCAGTGGTGAGCCGCCGCCGGTTGCCCGCAGTCCCGGACCGGTCTCGTTGCGCGACAGTGCGCGGTGCGCCGGTTGCCCGAGCAGGTCCGTCACGCCGTCGACGGTGTAGCCGGCGGCGCGCAGGGCCTCACGGAGACCAGGTAGCGACATCGGACCGCCCGGCTGCGCGGTCAGGCTACTTCTTGGACTGCTCGAAGGTGTCTTCCCACAGCTTCGGAGAGACCAGGTCGGGCAGCGCCTGCTTGTACTGCTGGGCCAGCTGAGGCCACTGCCTCATCAGTCGCGCATGGATCACGATCGAGCGCCGCAGCAAATCCCGGAACAGCTCGGGGTCCCGCTTGTACCAGGCCGCCGAGGTGTTGTCCGCGGAGGAGACCAGCGCGGAGTCGAGCTGCATCAGCTTCCACCACTTCAGGTCCTGGTGCGGAACCCCGGCCTCGGGGTACCTCCGGGCGAAGTCCCTGATCGGCAGCAGCTGGCGGGCGGCACCGCTGGCCACCGTCTTGAGCTTGCCGGCCGGGCTGGTGGGCGCCGCGACGTCCCTGCCCTTGCGCGGCGGCTTCTTCCGGCGGGGCGGTGGGTAGGCGTCCAGCTCGGGCTGCGGGCGGGAGTCGTCGTACCTCTTGCGCAGCGCCCGGAGCTCGGGCAGCCGCTCGAGCACGTCGCGGTGCATGCGCTCGGGCCCGTCCAGGATGTCCTCGATCGCCATCAGGCCCATCTCGGCCGGGCTGTACTGCATCGAGAGCAGATGCCGGACCTGGGTCTCGAAGCTCTCGCGGATCAGTCGCCCGCTGTGTTCGTAGGGCGAGTGCAGCAGCGCCGCGATCAACCGGTTGCGGCGGTGGAAGTAGGCCTGCCAGTCGATCGTGTCGTCCTTCTCGTGCCACGGTACGTGCCAGACCGCGACGCCGGGCATCGTCACCGTGGGGTAGCCGGCCTCGCCGGCCCGAAGACCGAACTCAGCGTCGTCCCACTTGATGAACATCGGCAGCGACAGGCCGATCTCGCGGATCACCTTGGTCGGGATCAGGCACATCCACCAGCCGTTGTAGTCGACGTCGATACGCCGGTGCAGCCACTCGGTGGAGCGCAGCGACTTGTTCGCGAAGTTGTGACCATGAAAGGTGTGCGGCGCCGCGCCCCAGAACCAGCGGTACTTGTCGACCGTCTCGCCGTAGGCGTGCATCACCGAACGGTCGTAGAGGCTGAACATCTGTCCGCCGACCATCGTCGGTTTCTTGGCGAGGTCGGCGAACGCCACTGCGCGCAGGATCCCCTCGGGCTCGCAGACCACGTCGTCGTCCAGGAGCAGCACGTAGTCGGCGTCCCCCTTCGCGACGGTCTCGCTCATCGCGCGGGAGAACCCACCGGACCCGCCGAGGTTTCCCTGCTCGATGACACGGAGCTTCGCCCCGAGCGCTCGAGCCGCCTCCGGGTACAGCTCGTGGTCGGTCACCTTCTGCGTGCCCTGGTCCACGACGTAGATCACGTCGAGCAGGTCCAGCACCGCGGGCTCCTTGGACAGTGCGAGGAGCTGGTCGACGCAGAACTCCGGTCGGTCGTAGGTGGTGATCCCGATGGAGATGGTGCTCTGGGAGAGCCGGTCGGTCTGGAAACCCCACACGGCCTCGACGACGGCGGCGTCGCGCCCGCCCGCCTCGACGTCGAACCAGTACCAGCCGCCGTCGATGAAGGGCTTGAGTGGCAGGTCGAAGGAGATGGTCTCCACCTCCCGGCCACGGGACTCCGAGCCGGAGCCGGTGTCGAAGAGCTCGGACTCCTCGCGCTGCACGTGACCCTTGGAGGTCGACCGGTAGACGCTGATCGTGCCCTGCCCACGGACCGAGACCTGGAGCCGGACGGAGCCGAACGAGGTCCACCGGCGCCAGTAGCTGGCGGGGAAGGCGTTGAAGTAGGTGCCGAAGGTCAGCCGACGCTCGGGATAGACGTGGGCGCCTTGGTCCCCGACCTTTCCGAAGCCGCCCATCGACTCGACCGAGTCCTCGCCCTCCTGAGCGCCGTGGTGGTTGTCGCCGAAGGTGGAGTCGGTGGAGCCGGCGGGACCGGCGGAGGCGGTCGAGGCGCCGAACCCGGACACGCCCGCGACGTACAGCGGTCGGATGTCGAGCTCCTGGTCGGGCCGCATGATCGTGCGTTGGACGACCCGGAAACCGGTCTCGGGCTCGCTGCCCGGTGACGTGTCGGGGACAGCTGCCTCGGTGGTGTCAGTCAAGAGATTCCCTCGAAGGAGTGGAACTGGTTCGAAAATGCTCCGGTCACGCTACCAGTGGCGCATCAGCTGCCCCGGAGCCTGGCCTTCAGTGCCGCCAGCGACCTGCGCCGGCTCGGCCGTGCCGTTGCCTTCGCCTTCGGGCGGGCGTTCTCCGGGGGGGCCTGGGCGGGCGCGGCGGCCTTGGGCGTCGGTTCCCTGACGAGCCGCTCGCCGAGCTGGGCCAGGGCCAGCCGCAGGACGTCATCCTCGGACACGGCGTCCGGGGTCGCCGGGTCCCGTTCAGGGAAGTCGGGCACCAGCTCGGCGAGGTCTCCGACGACGCGGCAGCCCGACGCGGCGAGGTGCTCGACGGTCAGCTGCGAGATCCGACTGACCTCGTCCTGGTAATGGCGCGGCACGGTGAGGCGTTCGCTGGTGGAGGCCGCGGCCAGCGTCTGCTCGGCGAAGCCGTGCTTGACCTGCTTCACGTACTGCGCCCAGGGCAGCTCGGGAAGATGCCCGTTCAGCCGCCGCAGCAGCTCGGACTCGACCACCCCCAGCGACGGGTTCCGGCCACCGGCGGCAGCGGCGTAGTCCAGGTCCGGGAGCCCGGCCGCCACCACGAAGCGACGCCACAACTCGGCCGGATCCCCGCCCGCCGGTGGCACCGTGGCCACGGTGAGCCGGTCGGCGCCGACCACGCCGGCCCATCGGTCGGAGATGTCGATGAGGTACTGCATCTTCCAGAAGGCACCACGGTGCTTGCTTCCCTGCGGGGAGGAGAACAGCATCTCCAGGAACTCGGTGAACCGCTCCTCGCTGCCGTTCTTGATCCGCTCCTGCCACACCGCGGGCACCTGCCGACCGAAGTCCCTGGCGGTGATCACCACCCGCACGTCGTCGGTGTCGAAGCTGTGCACTGCGCTGCGGATGGTGTCCGCGGAGCTGAGCGCGAGCATCTCGTGCGAGATCAGGCAGGTCCCGTCGTGCTGGTTGGCCGCGGCCACCACCCGTCCCCAGGCTCCCTCGGTACCTTCCGGCTGCGCGCCCCCGAGCGCCGCGCCGGTCAGGTCCAGCGCGGCCTTGAAGTGCGCGGCCATCTTCGGACCGGGCAGCAGCACGCCGTGCTCCGCCAGGAGCGGCCGGTTCGCCTGGAGGGTGCGCTGCAGGTACGTCGTGCCCGACTTGGCCAGGCCGATGTGCAGTTGGACCGTGCGGGACACTCCTGCTGCTCCTTTGGGTCCTAGCGTCCGCCGACGGCCGCCGTCTCCGGGGCGGACTCGCCGATCGCGACGGGTCGGCGCTTGGAGATGAAGACCGCAGCGGCCACGACCAGGGCGGCGGCGACCGCGATGGTGATCCGCACCGGCGTGTTCTCGTCGTCACCGGCCGAGAGGGCCACCACCGCCGGGGCGATCAGCAGGGAGACCAGGTTCATCACCTTGATCAGCGGGTTGATGGCGGGGCCCGCGGTGTCCTTGAACGGGTCACCGACCGTGTCGCCGATGATCGTCGCCTCGTGGGCCGGCGAGCCCTTGCCGCCGTGGTGGCCGTCCTCGACGAGCTTCTTCGCGTTGTCCCAGGCGCCACCGGAGTTAGCCAGGAAGACCGCCATCAAGGTGCCGGTGCCGATCGCACCGGCGAGGTAGGCGCCGAGCGGGGCGGCGCCGAGACCGAAGCCGACCGCGACGGGCGCCAAGATCGCGAGCAGGCCGGGCGTGGCGAGCTCGCGCAGCGAGTCGCGGGTGCAGATGTCGACGACCTTGCCGTACTCCGGACGTCCGGTGCCTTCCATGATCCCGGGGATCTCTCGGAACTGGCGCCGCACCTCGAACACCACCGCGCCCGCGGCCCGGCCGACGGCGTTGATCGCCAGCCCGGAGAAGAGGAAGACCACCGCGGCGCCGATCAGCAGCCCGACCAGGTTCGCCGGATTTGCCACGTTGAGCACCCCGAGCAGGCCGAGCGCCTCCTCGGCCGTGCCGGGATCGGCGTTCGACTCCTGGGCCGCGTCGGTGACGGCGTTGGTGAACGATCCGAACAGCGCGGTCGCTGCCAGCACCGCGGTCGCGATCGCGATCCCCTTGGTGATCGCCTTGGTGGTGTTGCCGACCGCGTCGAGCTCGGTGAGGATCGCGGCGCCCTCCTCGTGCACGTCGCCGCTCATCTCGGCGATCCCCTGCGCGTTGTCCGAGACCGGTCCGAAGGTGTCCATCGCGACGATCACGCCGACCGTGGTGAGCAGACCGGTGCCGGCGAGGGCAACGGCGAACAGCGAGACGACGGTGACTCCGCCGCCGAGCAGGAAGGCGCCGTACACCGCCGCACCGATCACCAGTGCGGTGTAGACCGCCGACTCGAAGCCGACCGACAGGCCGGAGAGGATCACCGTGGCCGGACCGGTGAGCGAGGTCTTGCCGACGTCCTTGACCGGGCGGTACTCCGTGCCCGTGAAGTAGCCGGTGAGGGAGAGGATCAGCGCGGCGAGCACGATGCCGATGATCACCGCGGCCGCCGCGATGATCCGAGGATCACCGGTGGAGGTGACATTCTCGTTGAGCACCTGCGCAAGCAGCCCACCGCTGGGGTCGAGGTCGGTCAGCTCGCCGAAGGTGCCCGGCAGGTAGACGAAGGCCGCGATCGTGCACAGCACCGCCGAGACGGCTGCGGAGATGTAGAAGGCTCGGTTGATTGTCTTCAGTCCACCCTCGCCCGGACGCGGCCGGCACAGGTAGACACCCAGGATCGCGGTGAGGGCACCGATCGCCGGCACGATGAGCGGGAACACCAGGCCTTCGGCTCCGAACGCGGCGGTGCCCAAGATGAGCGCGGCGACCAGCATCACCGCGTAGGACTCGAACAGGTCCGCGGCCATTCCCGCGCAGTCGCCCACGTTGTCGCCCACGTTGTCGGCGATCGTCGCCGCGTTCCGGGGGTCGTCCTCGGGGATGTTGTTCTCCACCTTGCCGACCAGGTCGGCGCCCACGTCGGCAGCCTTGGTGAAGATGCCGCCACCGACTCGCATGAACATCGCCAGCAGCGCGGCTCCGAACCCGAAGCCTTCGAGCACCTCCGGTGCGTCGCCTCGGTAGATCAGCACCACCAGCGCGGCGCCGAGCAGGCCCAGGCCGACGGTGAACATGCCGACCGTGCCGCCGGTGCGGAAGGCGACCCGCATCGCGGGGTCCCTGCCCTCGTCCCTGGCGGCAGCCGCCACCCGGACGTTGGCGCGCACTGCCAGCGACATGCCCAGGTAGCCGATCGCGGCCGAGAAGCCCGCTCCCAGGAGGAAGAAGATCGAGCGACCGACCCGCACCGAGGTGTCGTCGGCGGGGAGCACGAACAGCAGCGCGAACGCGAGGACGACGAACACCGCCAGTGTCTTGAACTGCCGCGTCAGGTACGCCGATGCACCCTCCTGCACCGCCTTGCCGATCGTCCTCATGCTCTCGGTGCCGTCAGCAGCGGCGAGGACCTGGGACCGGAACATCATCCCCATGGCCAAGGCGATGACTGCGATGACACCGACGACGATGATCAGGGTCGTGTTCCCACCGGAAAAAGACACATCCGCGCCTTCGGCGGCGAGGGTGAGCCCGGACATGGGTCCTCCTCTAACTGGGCTGTGACGCCCGTCGAATCACGTGTGGACGACGCAGGCTGAGCCGGGCGCCGTCGGACAGGCGGCACGCCGCCGTACTCCGAATGTGCCCGGAGTCTACTGAGGACGTCGCGTCCAGCGCGAAGGGGTGGCGAGCGCAGTGTCCTCGCGTGCCTCGCCCGGCCCTGTCTCAGGCGTCCGGCCAGGACATCGACACCCGGGTCATCGCACCGTCGTGCTGCACGCGGAAGTCGTCGATCAGACCCCGCAGCAGGGCCCAGCGCTCGAGACCGTCAGTCTCGGTGTCCGGGAGGCCCGCGAGCGGAGCCGGCCCCTCGCAGGTGACGTCGACGGCAAATCCGTCGTCGAACTGCATCGCCACGGTCAGCGGCTCGGACTCGGCACCGCCCGGGGACGGAGCCAGGAGCAGGGTGCAAGCCTCCCCGACGGCCAGCCGGACCTCCTCGACGAACTCCTCGTCGCGCCCGGTCCGGCGCGCGAGCGCAGCCGCGACCAGCCGCACCGTGCGCACCAGTGCAGGATCGCGCGAGATCGATACGGTCACGGTGCTGGGAGGAGTAGCCGGACCCGAGAGCTGCATCTGGCGTTCAGCGCTCGGCCAGCGCCTCGGCCTGGGAGCCGTGTATCGCGAAGACCTTGGCCAGGCCGGTGATCCGGAAGATCTTCAGCAGTCGTTCCTGGTTGCAGATCAGGCGCATGGAGCCGTCGTGGGCGCGCACCTTCTTCAGCCCGCCGACGAGAACGCCCAGTCCGGTGGAGTCGAGGAACTCGACCTTCTCCATGTCGATCACCAGGTCGTAGCTGCCGTCACCCACGAGCTCGGTGATCTTGTCGCGCAGCCGGGGCGCGGTGTACACGTCGATCTCGCCACCGACCTCGACGATGGTCCGGCCATCCTCAGTGCGTGTCTCGAGTGACAGGTCCACGTGCTCTCCTCGACGCTTCCGGTTGCGGTCAGTATGACAGCAGCCGCCGCTCCCCGTCGGTCCGCGGCCGGGCAACCCGCATTCAATCATGTCGCAGCGCCGACCGGGCACACGCGACCTACTCGCTCAGGTTTGCGAGACTGCGCGCGTGGCCCTGTCCTCGCCGAGTCGCGACGCCGTGTCACTGGTCGAGCGGCTGACGCGCACCGGTGACCGACGGGACCGGCTCACCCACCTCGAGGAGCTGCCCGCTCGCGCCGCCCGCCACGCCGAGTGGCCGGCGTGGGCTCCTCCCGAGCTCCTCGAGGCCCTGGGCCACCAGGGTGTCCATGCCCCGTGGACGCACCAGCGTGCGGCCGCGGACCTGGCGCACGACGGCCGGCACGTCGTGCTGGCGACGGGGACCGCATCGGGCAAGTCGATCGGTTACCTGCTTCCGGCCCTGACCTCGGTGCTCACCTCGCGTGGGGCCAACGGGGGACGAGGTGCCACCGTGCTCTACGTCTCACCGACGAAGGCGCTGGCACAAGACCAGCTCGACGCGCTGCTCCGCCTCGGTCTGCCCGACCTGCGCGCCACCACCCACGACGGGGACTCACCTCGGGAGCAACGGGACTGGGCACGCGACCACGGCGAGTACCTGCTGACCAACCCGGACATGCTGCATCGCTCGATGCTCCCCTCGCACGCCCGGTGGGCGAGGTACCTGTCCTCGCTCGACTACGTCGTCGTCGACGAGTGCCACCACTACCGAGGTGTGTTCGGCGCCCACGTCGCACAGGTCCTTCGTCGGCTCCGCCGGCTCTGCGCCCTGTACGGCGCCTCCCCGACCTTCGTGCTCGCGTCGGCCACCGTCGCAGAGCCGGAGCGCTCCGCCTCCCGCCTCACCGGGCTGCCGGTGGTCGCGGTCACCGACGACGGCTCGCCGCGTGGGCGGACGGCTCTGGCGCTGTGGGAGCCGCCGTTCTCCTCCCGTGACGGCGAGAACGACGCGCCGGTACGACGCTCGACCACAGCCGAGATCGCCGACCTGCTGGCCGACCTGGTGCTCGAGCGAGTCCGCACGCTTGCCTTCATCCGCTCCCGACGTGGCACCGAGACCGTCTCCCTGACCGTTCAGCGCCTCCTCGACGAAGTGGAGCCCGGCCTGTCCGCCCGGGTCTGCGCCTACCGCGGCGGCTACCTGCCGGAGGACCGCAGGAGCATCGAGCGCGCTCTGCGCAGCGGGGATCTCCTCGGCCTCGCGGCCACCAACGCCCTGGAGCTCGGCATCGACGTGGCTGGGCTCGACGCCGTACTGATGGCAGGCTTCCCCGGCACCCGCGCCGCCTTGTGGCAGCAGGTGGGCCGAGCCGGGCGCAGCGGTCAGGACGCACTGGGAGTCCTGGTGGCTCGCGACGACCCGTTGGACACCTACCTGGTCAACCATCCGGACGCGCTGATCGGGCAACCGGTGGAGGCAAACGTCTTCGACCCCGAGAACCCCTACGTCCTCGGCCCCCACCTGTGCGCGGCGGCCGAGGAGGCACCCCTCAGCGAGCAGGACCTGGAACTGTTCGGTCCGACCGCACGCGCCGCCGTCGACGCGATGACCGATGCGGGCTTGCTGCGGCGGCGTCCACGGGGATGGTTCTGGACCGATCGGCGGCGGGCCAGCGACCTCGCCGACATCCGCTCGACGGGCGGTCCACCGGTGCGTCTGGTCGAGCAGGAGACGGGTCGTCTGCTCGGCACTGTCGACAGCTCGTCGGCGCACGGCACCGCACATGCCGGCGCGGTCTACCTGCACCAGGGCGAGACCTTCCTGGTCGACTCCCTCGACCTCGAGGAGAGTGTCGCGGTCGTCGCGCGGACCGACCCCGGTTACTCCACCACGGCGCGGGAGGTGACCGACATCGCGATCACCGCCGAGCGCAGCCACGCCACGTGGGGACCGGCCAGGGTCAGCCTCGGCGACGTACAGGTCACCCACCAGGTGGTCTCCTACCTCAAGCGGCGGGTTCCCTCCGGTGAGGTCCTCGGCGAGGAACCGCTCGACCTTCCGGAACGGACCCTGGTCACCACCGCGGTCTGGTGGACGCTGCCGCGCACTGTCCTCGCGAGCACGTCTCTCGCCGAGCGGGACCTTCCGGGCGCGGCCCATGCCGCCGAGCACGCCTCGATCGGGCTGCTTCCTCTGTTCGCGACCTGCGACCGGTGGGACATCGGCGGCGTGTCCACTGCCTTGCACCCCGACACCGGAGCCCTCACGGTCTTCGTCTACGACGGCCACCGGGGAGGCGCCGGCTTCGCGGAGCGTGGCTTCCACCGCGCCCAGGACTGGCTCACCGCCACCCGCGAGGCGATCAGCTCATGTCGCTGCGAGGACGGCTGTCCCTCGTGCGTCCAGTCGCCCAAGTGCGGCAACGGGAATCACCCGCTGGACAAGGCGGCGGCGATCGAGCTGCTGGACCTGCTGCTGACCCAGGCAACGACCGGACAGGTCGTGCCCCGGCCGGTCTCGGTGACCGACTAGCCTGAGCACCGCCAGCAGCCGTCGAGCACCACGAGGGGTGGCCAGCTTGCTTGCTCTCGGTCTTGTGCTCCTGGTCCTGGCGGCGATCGCCGTGACCGCCGCCCTGCTCGGCGGCTCGAACGACCGGGCCACCTTCGACCTCGGCATCTTCGACGTGGAGACGAACACCTTGGGCGTGTTCCTGGTCGGTGTCACGACCGCTCTGCTGCTCGTCGTGGGCTTGGAGCTGGTCCGCTCGGGGATCCGCCGCTCCAACCGGCGTCGTCGCGAGCACCGCGAGCTGAGCACGCTGGCCGAGGAGACCGGGGCGAGGGAGGCCGGACCCAGCACCACAGCCGTTGAGGGTCCGGGGCACGCAGCAGGGCCCGAGGACCGACGAGATCCCTGACGCCGGGCTGAGTCGAGTCAGGCCACGGGTCCCGCACGAGCCATCGACCTCACCGTCCAGCCCGAGCCGGGTGCTCCACCCGACCCGGTGCCGGTGCCGCGGGTGCCCGGACCGGTCGCTTGCCCGATCGCCGGACCGATCGCCGGGACGACATCGGTCGCGACCACGACAGTGACCACCTGTCCACGTCGGACGCAGCGGAGCATCAGCACACGGTTCGCTCGAGCGAGGCGAGCAGCCTCCACACAAGGTGGCCTGCCCTGCTGGATCGCGGAGGCGCCGGCGAGCGCCGCCAGGTCGGCACCCGCGGCGGCCCGTCGGTGACCGACCAGCAGCGCGGCGACGGTGGCGGCGATCATGGCCACGACGACCAGCAGGCCGATGAAGGCAACGCCGTAGACGGTGGCACTGCCCTGCTCCTTCGGGCGACGACAGCCAGGCCGGGCGGTCATGGTGCCTCCTTGGCCGCCGCAGCGTCGGCGTCGACCGGCACGCCGGGGAGGAAGTCGAGGAGCCCACCCGGGCCGCTGACCTGCACCGTCACCTCGACCCGCACGGTGCGTCCCTCGTCGTGCACCGTGATTCGGGCTCCCTCCGGTGCGATGCGTGTCCCCAGCTGGACCGCCTGTGCCCTCGGCTCGTCCCGGGCGACCGCGCGGGCCACCTCCCGTGCCGCGTCGACGACCCTGACCTGGGCTGCGCCGAGGGAGATCAGCCACACCAGGGCCATCACCACGCCGATGAGAACCGGAAGCACCAGTGCCGTCTCCGCCGTGACCACGCCGCGCTCGATTGGAGACGCCGAGGAAGCGGACAGCCCCCTACCCGCTCCCCCGGCGTGCTGTGAGATCGATCGGCGCACGGCTCTCAGCCGATGCCGATCGCCTTGAGGATGAGGTCGAACAGCATCTTCAGCAGTTCCTGCGCCCAGTCGCTGGTGAGCAGACCGATCAGGACGCCGGCGAAGCCGCAGCCGGCGGCGGTAGCCACGGCGTACTCGGCCGTCGTCACTCCCCTCTCGGAGCGGAGTCGGGCAACGGGTGACTTGGTCATGGAATACCTCCATCGAGAGCATCTGTCGGCCTGTGCCCACACATGCGGTTCATTCGGATGAGCAGACTCTGCTCGGCTCTCACCCGGCGATCGAGGGGAGTACTGGGATCTGGGGAAGGCCTGGTTCGGGTGAGGAGCTGTGGGCGGGAACTGGCTCGTCAGAACCAGCTGACCGCGTCTATCGAGGCGACCACCAGCGGCACGATCCCGAGCAGGATGAACGCCGGCAGCAGGCACAGGCCCAAAGGAGCCGCGGCCTTGACCCCGACGCTTCGCGCGCGACTCTCGACGTCGGCTCGGGCAGCGCGGCGCAGGTCCTCCCCGAGCCGGAACATCGCCTCGGACACCGGGGCACCGCTCTGCGCCGCACGCGCCAGGCAGCGTCCGAGTGCTCCGAGCTGACGATGACGCCCGAGGTCGGTCCACACCCGAACCGGGTCCACCCCGAGGTCCAACCTGCCGGCCACCAGCTCCAGCTCACCACGCATGGGTGGGTCGACGGCGCGGGCGACCAGACCGAGAGCGGTCGACGGTGCTGCGCCAACCGAGAGCGAGGCCGCCATCAGATCGACGGCATGCGGCAGACCGGCGGCGAGCTGTTCCCGCCGGCGGCGCACGGCCGGGGACTCCGCCCGGCTCAGCACCTGCCAGACGACGAGGAGCCCGGCCGCCCCGAGGGCTGCGCCGAGCCAGCCGCCGACCACCATGACGACTCCGAGACCCGTCACCCCCGACAGCACGACGCGGAACCGGATCAGCCCGCCGGGCCGGTCGGTCGACAAGGCATCAGCCGGCGCCGGAGCCCGTGTCGGTGAGCTGCCTGCACTCGTCACCAGGGCTGCGGCAACCGCCGCCATCGCAGCGGCCACCACGCTCCACAGACTCACTGCGACCACACCGCTGCGGAGATGCGGTCGATCCAGAAGAGACCTCCGAAACCCAGACCGAGGCCACCGCCGAGACAGGCCAAGCCGCCGGGTGTGGCGAGCAGGAAGTGCCACGGCTCGCCCCCGACGCCGGAGCCCATCACCAGGGCCAGCACCGGGAGGGCCGCGACCAGACGAGCCGTCGCCCGCGCCGACGCGAGCTCGGAGGCGACCAGGCGGCGAGTCCCCTGCGACTCGCGTGCCGACGCCGCGACCTGCGCCAGGGCGACGGCAAGACCCGCCCCTGAACCGTGGGAGACCTGCCACGCTCCGGCGATCTCGCGCAGCCCGGAGGCACCCGGACGATGGCCGATCGCGCGCAACGCGTCGGACACGTCGGCGCCGAGCCTCGCCGCGGTCGCCACCGGTTCCAGCTCCGGCCAGGTCTCGACGCAGCTGCCGAGCGCAGCCACCTGCGGCTGTCCTGCTCGCAGCTCCCCGACCAACGCCTCGCAACAGTCGAGGACCTGCTGCTCCCGTCGGACGGCCTCCTTCCTGCGCTTGCCCGACGCGAGCAGGCGAGCCGCACCAGCCGCTGCCACCGCGAGGATCAGACACAGGACCAGCAAGGAGCCGCGGGTGAACAGCAAGAGCGCCACCACGACCGCCGCGAGCAGCCCGGCGCCGGCTCGGCCGACGCTGTGCACCACCTCACCGGTGGCGATCCGGACCCCGGCGGAGGACGGCGGCCAGCTGCTCCTTCCCGGCCGCGACATCAGCAGAGCCACTGCCGCCACAGCCGCGACTGTCGCCACGACCCTCACGCTCGCGCCAGCCTGGCCTCCAGCAGCCGTGACGAGGGGTGGGTGGTGATGCCGCCGTCCGCGGCGAAGCTCACTGCAGGCTCCGCGACGACCTCGCCGGCCGGCGACCTGCGCAGCACCGCGATCTCCTCGACCCGTCGTCGACCGGTGCTGGACCGAGCGAGGTGGATCACGAGATCCACAGCGGAGGCGAGCTGGCTGTGTACCGCGGCTCTGGGCAGGCCGGTGGTCATGGCCAGGGCCTCGACCCGGGCCGGTACGTCGGCCGCCGAGTTGGCGTGGATGGTCCCGCACCCTCCTTCGTGGCCGGTGTTCATCGCCGCCAGCAGGTCGGTCACCTCGGCCCCACGGACCTCACCGACCACCAAGCGGTCGGGGCGCATGCGCAGCGCCTGTCGCACCAGGGCCTGGAGGTCCACGGCTCCCGCGCCCTCGACGTTCGCCGGCCGGGACTGCAGCGCGACGACGTGGCCGTGGTCCGGCCGGAGCTCGCTGGCGTCCTCGACGATCACCAGCCGGTGCCTGGGGTCGACCACAGACAGCAGGGCCGAGAGCAGCGTTGTCTTGCCCGACCCGGTCCCGCCACTGACCAAGAAGGCGAGCCGACGGACCACGATCAGCTCGAGGAGCTGTGCGGCTTGCTCGTGCAGCGTCCCGAGGGCGACCAGCTCAGGCAGGCTGAAGACGCGGTTGCGCGGCACCCGCAGGGAGATGACCGTGCCCGGCCGCGCGAGCGGAGCAAGCACGGCATGGAAGCGGGTGCCGTCGGCCAGCCGGAGGTCGACGTACGGAGAGGCGTCGTCGAGGCGGCGCCCACCGGAGGTGGCCAGTCGCTGGGCGAGGCGGCGCACCGATGCCTCGTCGGGGAAGGTGACCCCTGTCGACTCGAGGCCCTCGCCTCGCTCCAGGAACACCTGACGCGGACCGTTGACCAGCACGTCGGTGACGCCGTCGAGCCGCAGCAGTGGCTCCAAGGGACCGGCACCGAGCACGTCGAGCCGCAGAGCGTCGAGCACCGCGAGCACGGTCGCGTCACCGACCGGTCTCCCTTCCTCGCGCAGTGCCCGGGCCACCAGCGCCGGGCTGAGGGTGGAGCCGTCGCGTGCCAGCCGTTCCCTGACCCGCTCCACGACCTCGTCCGGCAGGCGGCGACCGGCTGCTGGATCCGTTGTGGCTGCGGGCGCGGTCGTGCTCACCGGGCACCGACCGTGGTGAGCACCGACGCGGCAGCCCGAGCCAGCGGGCCGCGTCGCGAGTGCACCGGCCCGAGGCCGAGGGCGATCCACTCCTCCAGTCGGCGCTGGTCTGACATGCTCGCGAGGAGCGAGGTCCCCAGGGTCCGGGCAACCTCTTGGGGGTCGAGGGCACTCCCGCGTCCTCGAGTGAGCAGGTGGACGGGGCGGCCGCTGTCGGCGAGCCGAACGGCGATTCGGCTGGATGCGGCGACCGACTCCATGCTCAGCCAGGTCACCAGCAGCGCGTGGCTGCACCGCGAGAGCACCTCGGAGCCGACGGCGTCGAGATGACGGGGAAGGTCCACCACGACCAGGTGACTGCCCCGCTGGGCGGCCGAGAGGACCTCGCGAACCGTCCCAGCGGCCAACGGCGGTCGGGTGCCGGGTCCCCAGGTCAGCACCCCGAGGCCGCCGCGCTGCGGAAGTGCCTCGCGCAGCGAGCGGGAGCTGAACCGGCCCGGACTCTGCGCCAGCGAGCCCCACCGGACCCCGTCGGCCTCGTCGAGCCCGACGACGCGGTCGATGCCTGCACCGAGCGGGTCGGCATCGACCAGGATCACCGGTCGGGCAGGTGAGGCCGCGTACTGGGCCAGCGCCGCCGCGAACGTGGTGGCACCCGCCCCGCCGGAGCCGCCCACGACGGCCACGGTCAGCGCGCTCTGCGCTGTCCCGTCGGCGACGTCGGTCAACCGCTCGACCAGCCAGGACTCCGCTGCCGGGAGGTCGACGACGGTGGCGGCCCCCACCGCCAAGGCGTCCCGAAACAGCTTGTCGGGGACCGGGGCTGCTCCGACGACGTGCACTTGCCCCCGCCGTACCGGCGCCGCGGCGGCGAGGTCGGGGAGCAGGTCGGTGCCCACGAGCACGACGGGTGCTGCCGTCCAGCTGCGCAGCGCCGCCGGGATGTCATGGGCAACTTCCATCATGACTCCTGCCGCAGCGGCCAGCCGCAGCATGTCGTCGAGCAGCCGGTGCTCGGCGGTCACCAGCAGGGCGGTAGCTGCGCTCATGCGCTCGAGCGTCCCCCTCGCTGCGGCGCGTCGGCTACCGGCCAGCGCGCGCCTGTGGATGAGGCAACGGGGGCATCCAGGCTGTGGATACTCGCCCTCGAGCGACGTTTCGGGTCCGGACATGAGGCGGCCCCCGGCCGGGGGGAGGTCGGGGGCCGCGGATCCGGACTCGGGGGGGATGAGTCTGGATCGGGGCCAGCGGCGGGGGGAAGCCGCTGGGATCCGGTACTTTGGCCTACCGGAAACTCGGGACGAACCGCTCGATCTGGTTGTTCCGGTGGCGCCTCAATACACTGAAAAGGATAGCTGCCCAGCACCGTCCCGAACGAAGAACCCTGCTGCGGATGCACGAGGTTGCATAAGCCTGCAATATCTGCTGCCGCGAGCCCGTCCGGTGAGGAGATGCCCGGTGGTCGCTGACCACGCCCGACCCGCGGGCCGACCCGCGGCGTTCTTCGACCTCGACAAGACCGTCATCGCCAAGTCCAGCACCCTGGCCTTCAGCCGTTCCTTCTACGCCGGTGGCCTGATGTCACGCGGCTCGGTGCTGCGCAGTGCCTACGCCCAGTTCGTCTACCTGGTCGGTGGCGCAGACCACGACCAGATGGAGAAGATGCGTGGCTTCCTCTCCCAGCTGTGCGCCGGCTGGGACGTCGAGACGGTGCGCGAGATCGTTGCCGACACCTTGTACAACATCGTGGAGCCGCTGGTCTTCGACGAAGCGGTCTCGTTGATCGAGGAGCATCGGCTGGCCGGTCGAGACGTGGTGATCGTCTCCGCCTCAGGCAGCGAGGTGGTCCAGCCCATCGGTGAGATGCTCGGCGCCGACGCGGTGATCGCGACCTCGATGCAGGTGACGGACGGGCGCTACACGGGGGAGATCGACTTCTATGCCTACGGTGCGAATAAGGCGACCGCGATGGCGGAGGTGGCCGAGCGATCGGGGTACGACCTTCGGCGAAGCTACGCCTACAGCGACTCGGTGACCGACCTGCCCATGCTCGAGGTGGTGGGCCACCCGCACGCGGTGAACCCCGACAGGGAGCTTCGCCGGCGTGCCGCCGCGGAGGGTTGGCCGATTCTCGCCTTCGACCGCCCGGTGACTCTGCGCGGCAGGGTGCGCCTGCCCACCGCTCGGACCACCCTGGCCGCGTTCGCGGTGGGTTCCGCTGTTGCCGGTGGGGTGCTCTACCTCGGGGCACGGTGGCGTGAGCGCAGCTAGCGCCGCCTGGGGAGGGAGGGTGCGGGTCAAGTCGACGGTGGCTGCCTCTTGCCCCGTCCGGACAACAGGCGTAGAACGGAACTCACAACTCAAGACCGCACGTGAACCAGGTACCCACGCGGCGATCTACCCTTCCTAATTGGGCGTTGCCTGTCGGGTTCATCCCGCAGCAGCAGTTGACCGAAGCACGCTTGGTAGCCCGGGATCACGTGTCAGCAGCGGCACTCTCGCGTCACGGCTCGAGGGTGCCGCTTGCATGTGCTCACGGCGCGAGCGGACTTGCCTGGGCTCCCGACGCATAGGCCTCCGCGGCGTAGAGCAGCCAGGCCTGGACGCCGCCGGGACCACCCTCGCGGTAGCCGCGCAGGTTGGACGCGTACTCCCGGCGGTTGGCCAGGTGGCCGGCTTCGGGTACGACGAGCGACTTGGGGTCGACTCCTCGCGACACCAGGACCAGCCGCTCGGCTGCTCGAGCCACGATCGCGTTGCAGGAGGAGAACGGCGCCACTGTGACGAGGTCGGCATGGACCACGGCGGCCAGCACCAGCGCAGGCGCGACCGTCGGGGTCACCAGGGTCCGCGCGAGCGCCCTCAGCCGGTCAGCCCCCTGAGCACTTGCGGGACGACCCAGCTCGGCGTCGGGTGAGATGCCCTTCGCCGCGAGGGCATGCATGCGGGCGAGCGCCTGCAGCGGCGACCGGGTGAGCACCGGCCCCAGCGCGAGCAGCTGGGTGTTGAGCCGGACGGCGGCCCGGGACGGTTCGTCGCAGCTGCCGGAGCGGACCTCATCCAGGCTCGACAGCGAGCCCTCGAGCACGGCGCTCGCGTGCGCTCCGCGCAGCAGGGACTCCGCCGTGAGGTCGGGAGCACTGCGCCGCAGCCCCCGATCGCGCAACAGCGCGTCGATCCCGTCCCGTGCCGCGGCCATTGCGGACCCGACCCCCTCGAGCTCGCAAAGCCGGGCCAGCGGGTCGGTGGCGACTGCGCCGAGCGGTGTTGGCGCGGATTCGGGCACCGCCGCAGGCTAGCCGAGGGAGTGTGCGCTCCTACAGCTCGCGTCGGGCACTCAGGCGGCGGGACCGTTCTTGCGGACTTCGGCCACCTGGGCCATCGCATCCCGGAGCTCGCCCAGCCACTCGTCGGAGTGCTGGCCGACCAGGCGCACGCACCAGGCCACCGCCTCGGAGCGGGATCGCGCGACGCCCGCCTCGACCAGGGTGTCGAGCACCTGCCGCTGCGGCTGTCGCAGTCGGGTCATCACGGGCACGGCGATGTGCGTGAACAGCTCTCGCCGCTCACCGACGGCCACCCCCCAAGACACCTTCCGCCCGAACCGGTGCTCGGCCTCCCGGGCGATCGTGATCCGCTGGTCTCGGGTCTCCTCGCGGAACGCCTTCGTGCGCCCCGCCCGGGCCTCGGACACCTCGGCCTCGCCGGCGCCTGGGGGCAGGTCCACGTCGCCGACGACGAGCAGCACCGTGATCTCCTCCCGGTCGACCTCGACCTCGGGCGGCTCGACCCGCCACTCCGGCGGTAGCCGCCCCGCGAACCAACCGCGAATCCGGTCCAGGGACTCTGTTGTAAGCATGTAATCAATATTACACGGCAACCAAGGCGCCACAAGTGGCCGCACTCCCCGGAACGCTCCGGGGGTAGCCTCGGTCCATGAGCGAGCCGCCGGACCCGAGCCGAGCAGGGCAGCGGGCGCGGTCGTTCGACGGGGTGGTCGACGCCTACGACAGGGCCCGGCCGACGTACCCCCGGGAGGCGGCGCAGTGGCTGGTCGGCCAGGAGCGGGTCCGCGTCCTGGAGCTCGGCGCCGGCACCGGGAAGCTCACCGAGCAGCTGGTCGCCCTCGGCCACGACGTGATCGCGACCGACCCCTCGGAGCCGATGCTGCGCCGGCTCACCCAGCGGGTGCCCGCCGCTCGCGCCGTGCAGGCGGACGCCGAGCATCTCGCCCAGGCCCGACGCTCGGTTAATGCGGTGGTGGTCGCCCAGGCCTTCCACTGGTTCGACGCCGAGCGGGTGCTGCTCGAGGTCGCTCGTGTCCTCCGGCCCGGCGGCAGCATCGGGCTGGTCTGGAACTATCGCGACGAACGCGTGCCCTGGGTTCGCCGGCTCGGCGCGATCATCGGCGAGGACACGGTCGCGGACTCGGAGGCGGAGCCGGTGCAGACCCTGGACGACTCAGGATTCTTCGAGACCGTCACGCAGGCCACCTTCCGGTTCTGGCAGCCGCTGACCCGTGAGTCGCTGCGCGACCTGGTGGTCTCTCGCTCCAACATCGCGGTGCTGCCGAGCTCCGATCGCGAACCCGTGCTGCGCAAGGTCGACGAGCTCTACGACGAGTACGGCCGCGGCCACGACGGCATGCTGTTGCCCTACGTGACCCACGCCTTCCGCGCCGTGGTGCTTCCCTGGGCAGCACCGCAGCAGGCGGAGCCGCAGGAGGAGGGGCCGCAGGACGAGCCGCAGGCCACCGGCGGCCACGACAGCGACTCCCTGCTGATCGACTTCCGCTGAACCGGTCGGGCGACCAGCACGGGTCCCGGGCCTACAGACTCGCTTCCGGTACGGTGACACACATCACACCACCCAGGCCGTGGACCGCCGCGGTCGAGGCAAACAGATGAGGTGATCCGTCGTGGCCGAGGAGGTCCGTCCATCACCGCAGGACAGTCCGGGGACCCATCAGCGCTCCGGGCACGCGGTCTACGAGCACCTGCACGCCAGCGATGACTTCCAAGAGGTACGCCGGGGATACCGGTCGTTCGCGATCCCGGCGACCATCGCCTTCTTGGTCTGGTACCTGCTCTACGTCGTCATGTCGAACTGGGCGACGGAGTTCATGGACACCAAGGTGATCGGGAACGTCAACGTCGCGCTCATCTTCGGCCTGCTGCAGTTCGCGTCGACGTTCTTGATCGCCTGGCTCTACGCCCGGCACATGAACCGGCACGTCGACCCGGCCGCGCGCCGGCTGGAGCAGCGCTACAACGAGGAGGTCGGCCGGTGAGCTCCCAGACCCTCACCACGATCCTCTTCCTCGCGGTGGTCGCACTCACCGTGGGCATCACCTTCTGGGCGAGTCGGCAGACGTCCGGTGCGGCCGACTTCTACGCCGGTGGCCGCAACTTCAGTGGCGTCCAGAACGGAATGGCGATCTCGGGCGACTACATGTCGGCCGCGTCGTTCCTCGGTATCTCCGGTGCGATCGCGCTCAACGGGTACGACGGCTTCCTCTACTCGATCGGCTTCCTGGTCGCCTGGCTGGTGGCTCTGCTGCTGGTCGCCGAGCTGCTGCGCAACTCGGGTCGCTACACGATGGCCGACCAGCTTGCCTACCGGATGCGGCAGCGTCCGGTGCGCACCGCAGCCGCCACGTCCACCGTGGTCGTGTCGATCTTCTACCTGCTGGCGCAGATGGTCGGGGCGGGCACCCTGGTCGCCCTGCTGCTGGGCGTGGACAGCGACGCCCTGAAGAACCTGACCATCGTCGGGGTCGGGGCCCTGATGATCTTCTACGTCACCGTCGGCGGGATGAAGGGCACCACCTGGGTGCAGATCGTCAAGGCGGTGCTGTTGATGTCGGGCACCGTGCTGATCACGATCCTGGTGCTGGCGGAGTTCGGCTTCAACCTCTCCGAGCTGTTGGGCTCGGCCGCCGAGAACACCGGCAAGGGGCAGGCCTTCCTGGAGCCCGGGCTGGCTTACGGGATAGACCTGACCAGCAAGATCGACTTCGTCAGCCTGGGCCTCGCCCTGGTCCTCGGCACGGCAGGCCTGCCGCACATCCTGATCCGCTTCTACACGACGCCTACGGCACGGGAGGCCCGGACCTCTGTGCTGTGGGCGATCGGGCTCATCGGTGCGTTCTACCTGATGACGCTGGTGCTCGGCTTCGGCGCTGCCGCTCTGCTCGACACCGGAGAGGGCAGCGCCGTCGCGGACTCCACCGGCAACCTGGCCTCGCCACTGCTGGCGGAGGCGGTCGGCGGCGGCGAGGGCTCTGCCGGTGGCGCGATCTTGCTGGCGCTGATCTCGGCGGTTGCGTTCGCGACCATCCTCGCGGTGGTGGCCGGGCTGACCCTGACCTCGGCCTCCTCGGTGGCGCACGACATGTACGCCAACGTCTTCAAGAAGGGCACCGCGTCGGAGAAGGACGAGGTGCGGGTGGCTCGGATCGCTGCGTTCGTGATCGGTGGCATCTCGATCGCACTGGCGATCCCTGCCCAGAACCTCAACATCGCCTTCCTGGTCGCCCTGGCCTTCGCGGTCGCCGCCTCGGCGAACCTGCCGTCGATCGTCTACAACCTGTTCTGGAAGGGCTTCAACACCCGAGGTGCGACCTGGAGCATCTACGGCGGCCTGGTCACCTGCCTCGTGCTGGTGGCCTCCTCGCCGGTGGTGTCGGGGTCGGAGACGGCGTTGTTCACCGACAGCGACTGGTCGTGGTTCCCGCTGAGCAACCCGGGCATCATCTCGATCCCGGTCGGGTTCCTGCTCGGCTGGCTCGGGTCGATCACCTCTCATGACCCGGACGCCGAAGCGAGCTACGAGGAGCTGGAGGTGCGGTCGCTGACCGGGGCCGGTGCCGAGGCCGCCGTGCACCACTAGCCTGTCCGGCACCGAACTCCGCAGGCCCTCGGACAGAAGGAGAGAGCAAACCGTGAGTGACCAGACCCTGTCGAACCTGCTGCACGAGGAACGGCGCTTCGAGCCGCCCGATGACCTCGCGGCCGAGGCGAACCTGAAGGCCGACGCGTACGAGCGGGCCGCGCAGGACCGCCTCGGATTCTGGGAGGAGCAGGCCGACCGGCTGGACTGGGCGAAGCGGTGGGACACGGTTCTCGACTGGGACAACCCGCCGTTCGCGAAGTGGTACGTCGGCGGGCAGCTGAATGCGGCGTACAACTGCGTGGACCGGCACGTCGAGGCCGGCCACGGCGACAGGGTCGCCTTCCACTGGGTCGGTGAGCCTGACGACGACACCCGCACGATCAGCTACGCCGACCTCAAGGACGAGGTGTGCAAGGCGGCGAACGCCCTTGCCGACCTGGGCGTTCAGGCCGGCGACCGGGTGGCGATCTACATGCCGATGATCCCGGAGACGGTGGTCGCGATGCTGGCCTGCGCGCGGCTGGGAGCGCCGCACACCGTGGTGTTCGGTGGGTTCTCCGCGGACGCGTTGACCGGCCGGATCCAGGACTGCGACGCAAGGGTCGTGATCACCGCGGACGGCGGTTACCGCAAGGGGGCTCCCTCAGCGCTCAAGCCCAACGTGGACGAGGCGGTGGCCAAGTGCCCGGACGTGCGCACCGTGCTCGTCGTACGCCGCACCGGCCAGGACGTGGAGTGGGAGCAGGGACGTGACGTGTGGTGGCACGACGCGGTCGACAGCGCGTCGACGACGCACGACCCACAACCCTTCGACTCCGAGCACCCGCTGTACGTCATGTACACCTCCGGCACCACCGGCAAGCCCAAGGGGATCCTGCACACCACCGGCGGTTACCTGGTCGGCTGTGCCTACACGCATTGGGGCATCTTCGACGCCAAGCCCGACAAGGACGTGTACTGGTGCGCCGCCGACATCGGCTGGGTCACCGGGCACTCCTACATCGTCTACGGGCCGCTGCTGAACGGGGTCACCTCGGTGCTCTACGAAGGCACGCCGGACACTCCGTTCAAGGGTCGCTGGTGGCAGGTCGTCGCCGACCACAAGGTGAGCATCCTGTACTGCGCCCCGACCGCGATCCGCACGTTCATGAAGTGGGGCGACGAGATTCCCCAGAGGTTCGACCTGTCGTCGCTGCGGCTGCTCGGCTCGGTCGGTGAACCGATCAATCCCGAGGCCTACGTCTGGTACCGGCAGGCCATCGGCGGCGGGAAGGCCCCGGTCGTCGACACCTGGTGGCAGACCGAGACCGGGATGATCATGATCTCCCCCCTTCCGGGCCTCACCTCCGGGAAGCCCGGCTCGGCCATGACCCCGATCCCCGGGGTGAGCGCCGACGTCGTGGACGACCAGGGCGAGCCGGTTCCCGACGGCTCCGGCGGCTACCTGGTGCTGACCGAGCCGTGGCCGGCGATGCTGCGCACGCTGTGGGGCGACGACGAGCGCTACCAGGAGACCTACTGGTCACGTTTCCCAGGACGGTACTTCGCCGGTGACGGCGCGAAGAAGGACGAGGACGGGGACATCTGGCTCCTCGGCCGGGTGGACGACGTGATGAACGTGTCCGGGCACCGGATGTCGACCACCGAGATCGAGTCCTCGCTGGTCTCCCACCCGAAGGTGGCCGAGGCCGCCGTCGTGGGTGCGGCCGACGAGACCACCGGCCAGGCGGTCTGCGCGTTCGTGATCCTGCGCGAATCCGCGCTCGAGGACGGGGAGACGGCCTCCGACGAGCTGATCGCCGAGCTGCGCGACCACGTTGCAAAACAGATCGGCGCGATCGCCAAGCCGCGACAGGTGATGGTGGTCCCCGAGCTGCCGAAGACCCGCTCCGGAAAGATCATGCGCAGGCTGCTCCAGGACGTCGCCGAGCACCGCGAGGTCGGTGACGTCACCACCCTTGCCGACACCCAGGTGATGGACCTGATCCAGTCCGGCTTGTCGAAGAGCTCCGCTGAGTAGCCCCGCTCCTCAGCGAGGAGGCGGCCGGTCTCCGGTCGGTCCCAGCCGGCCCGGGCAGGTCGCCTCGCTTCGGCTAGGCCCGCCTTGGATAGGGTCGGGTCATGCTGGCCCGTGAGCTGGCCGAGCCCTACGCTCTGGTCGACCTGGACACCGATGCCCTCGAGGCGGCCCGGATCCTCGCCGCGGACCGGCTGCCTGGTCTGGTGGTCACCGACCAGGACGGATCGCCCTACGCCATCCTTCCGGCCTCGCAGGTGGTGCGGTTCGTGATCCCGGAGTACGTCCGTGAGGACCCGTCGTTGGCGCGGGTGCTCAGCGAGCGGGCGGCGGACGAGATCGTGCGCCGGCTGGCCGGCAACAAGGTCCGAGACCTGCTGCCGGACAAGCCCCACCAGTTGCCGGTGCTCAACGGCGACGACACGGTGATCGAGCTGGCCGCGGCGATGGCGCGGATGCGCAGCCCCCTGGTGGCCGTCCTCGAAGACGGGCGCATCACGGGCGTGGTGACGGCGGCGCGGCTGCTCGAGTTCGGGTGCGGAGCGGCTTGACCTACGCAATCGCCGTGGGCGTCTTCGCGGTCGTCTACCTCCTGATCGCCACCGAGCGCGTCCCCAGGGTGGGCGCCGCCCTCGGCGGGGCCGGTGTGGTGATCGCTGTCGGCGCCGTGGGGGCCGAGGAGATCTTCTACTCCGAAGAGACCGGGATCGACTGGAACGTCATCTTCCTGCTGTTCGGGATGATGGTGATCGTCGGCGTGCTGAGGCAGACCGGCATCTTCGAGTACGTCGCCATCTGGGCCGCCAAACGAGCCGCCGGCAAGCCGTTCCGAGTGATGGTGCTGCTGTGCACGATGACCGCGGTCGCCTCTGCCGCCCTGGACAACGTGACCACCGTGCTCCTGGTCGCCCCGGTCACCATCTTGCTCTGCGAGCGGATCGGCGTGCGACCGGTCCCCTTCCTGATCGCGGAAGTGCTGGCCTCCAACATCGGAGGCGCCGCGACGCTGATCGGGGACCCGCCCAACATCATCATCGCCAGCCGGTCGGGGCTCACCTTCGTCGACTTCCTGGTCAACATGGGCCCGATCATCGTGCTGAACATGGTGGTGTTCCTCGCTCTGTGCCGGTGGCTGTTCCGCCGCGACTTCGTCGCGGACCCGGAGCGGGTGCAGGACGTGATGAACCTGACCGAGCGGGAGGCGATCCAGGACGGCGGTCTGCTCATCCGAAGTCTGGTCGTGCTCGCACTGGTCCTGGTCGGCTTCTCGCTGCACTCTGTCCTGCACTTCGAGCCCTCGATCGTGGCCCTGCTCGGCGCCGGCGTCCTCGTGCTGGTGAGCAGACTGCACAGCGACGAGTACCTGGCCGACGTGGAGTGGGAGACGCTGCTGTTCTTCGCAGGGCTCTTCATCCTCGTCGGAGCGCTCGTCGAGGTGGGCGCCATCGACCAGCTGGCCGACGCACTCTCCGATGCGGCGGGAGGTGACGCTGGGAATGCGATCCTCCTGCTGCTCTTCGGGTCCGCCGTGCTCTCCGCCCTGGTCGACAACATCCCGTTCGTGGCGACGATGAGCCCGGCGGTGCTCTCCCTCGTGGAGTCCGGTCCGCTGGCGGGTCAGGAGTACCTGTGGTGGGCGCTCGCGCTCGGCGCGGACCTGGGTGGTAACGCCACGGCCGTGGGGGCGAGCGCCAACGTCGTGATGCTCGGCATCGCGCGGCGCAACGGCTACCCGATCTCCTTCTGGGAGTTCACCAAGTACGGGATCGTGGTCGCCACGGTCACCGTGGTGGCGTGTGTCCCGTATCTCTTCCTGCGCTACCTCTAGCCCCGTGCGGGCCCGCCTGCATCGGCTAGCCTGATGGGGGAACGATCGGTGCGCCGGGAAGTCGGGTCGGCAGTCATGTCCGTGACGCCGAATCCGAGAGGCACGCCTGATGTTCGCCACCCCCCGCCGGCCTCGCTTCCTGTTCGAGCCAGGGGAGGCCGAGCGGTCCTTCGTCGCCGAGTTCCTCCGTCGGGAGACCACCGGAGGAGCGATCGTGCTCGTCGCCGCGACGATCGCAGTCGTCTGGGCGAACTCGCCGGTCGCCGACAGCTACCAGGCTGTCCGTGAGCTGCGGCTCGGCCCTCTCGACCTGGCGCACTGGGGCTCCGAAGGGGCCCTGACCCTCTTCTTCTTCGTCGCCGGACTCGAGCTGAAGCGTGAGCTCGTCGTCGGCTCGCTGCGCCGTCCGCGGGACGCGGTGGTGCCTGTCGTCGCGGCGATCGGCGGCGTCGCGGTGCCAGCGCTGGTCTACGCCATCGTCAACCTCGACAGCGGGTACGCCAACGGCTGGGCCATCCCGGCGGCCACCGACATCGCCTTCGCCCTTGCCGTCCTCGCTGTCGCCGGGTCGTTCGTCCCCGACCAGCTGCGCGCCTTCTTGCTCACCCTCGCCGTAGTCGACGACTTGATCATCATCATCATCATCGCGGTGTTCTACACCTCGGGGCTCGACCCGGCCGCGCTCCTCGTGTCCATCGGTTTCGTGGTTCTCTACGGGGCCCTCCAACGGCTGCGCGTGCGCACGTCGGTGATCTACGTCCCCGTCGCGGTGGTCGCGTGGTGGTTCATGCACGAGAGCGGCGTGCACGCCACCATCGCAGGCGTCGCGCTCGGGCTGCTGACCAGAGTGCTGCCCGACGCGTCCGAGGACAGGTCCCCGGCCGAGCGCCTCGAGCACCGCCTGGTGCCGCTGTCCGCGGGGGTGGCGGTTCCCTTCTTCGCGCTGCTTGCCGCTGGAGTCACGGTGGGCGGGCTGGGGACCTTCCTCGACGACCCGATCGTGCTCGGCGTGGTTCTCGGCCTCGTGGTCGGCAAGCCGCTGGGGGTGATGGGTGGTGCCTGGCTGGTCACCAGGTTCACCCGGGCGGAGCTGAACGAGGACCTCACCTGGCGTGACATCATCGGTGTCGCCGTGCTCGCCGGCGTGGGTTTCACCGTCGCCCTGCTGGTTGCCGACCTGTCCTTCGACGGCGCCCGACTCGAGTCGGCGAAGACCGCGGTGCTCGCCGGATCGCTTGCCGCGGCGACGCTCGGAGCGTTGATCCTCGGCCGGCGCAGCCGAAGGCTCAAGGCCGAGGCCTGATCCGCCGCCACACCACACCGTCGCGGCTTGGGTTTAGTGCTCTAGGCTCAGGGGCACCGTCCGAACCTCCGGCATGCCCGACGACGACATGACGGAACGAGACCAGCAACCAGAGCCCGAGGAGAGCATCGATGGCAACGGTTCATCGCGCGACCGAGAAGGTGAACACCCGCTCGACGAGCCTCGATCCGGCCACCGACCAGGAGCCGACGATCGGTCGTCTCGTCGCGGATGCCAGCCGGGACGTCTCCAGCCTGATCCAGCACGAGATCGCGCTGGCCAAGTCCGAGCTCAAGGTCAGCGTCAAGGCCGGCGGACTGGGCGCCGGGCTCTTCGCCGGCGCCGCCCTCTTCGGTCTCCTCGCGATCATCATGCTCTCGGTCGCCTTCGCCTACCTGATCCACCTGACCGGGCTCGACCTCGCGTTCTGCTACCTGATCGTCTTCGTGGTCTACCTCGCGGTGGCCGCGGTCATGGGCCTGATCGCAGTGCGGAAGGTCAAGCAGGTGCGCGCCCCCGAGCGGGCCATCCACCAGGCACAGGAGACCAAGCAGATCCTCAAGCGGGGATAGCACTCGCGTGGCGAGGACCGACGAGGCTCGCTCACCGATCACGATTCCGGGACCCTGGCGGCACCGCCACGTAGCCGCCAACGGTGCCCGCTTCCACGTCGTGGAGACGCTCCCCGACCAGGGCCCAGACGCCCCCCTGGTGCTTCTCCTGCACGGCTTCCCCGAGTTCTGGTGGAGCTGGCGCGCACAGCTTCCGGCTCTCGCCGAGGCGGGCCACCGGGCCGCGGCGATGGACCTGCGTGGGTACGGCGGCTCGGACAAGCCGCCTCGCGGCTACGACCCCGTCACACTCGCGCAAGACGTCGCCGGAGTGGTCAAGGCGCTCGGCGCCCGCGGTGCGGTGATCGTCGGAAGCGGATGGGGCGGGTACGTCGGCTGGGCGGCCGCCTGCCTGCACCCACGCGAGGTCAGCGCGCTCTGCTCGGTGTCTGCGCCACACCCTCGCGCCATGCTCGGGGCGCTGCGAGCAGGAAGACGCCTCGTCGCGCTTCGCCACATACTCGCGATGCAGGTCCCCATGCTCCCGGAACGTCAGCTGTCCGACCCCTCCAGCGACTTCCTCCGCGAGCACCTGCAGTCCTGGAGCAGTCCGGCCTCGTCCTTTCCCGACGAGGAGGCCGTGTCGACGTACCAGCAGGCGATGAGCCTGTGGCCGGCTCCGCACTGCGCGTTGGAGTACCACCGCTGGCTGGCTCGCTCCCGTCTGCGGGCCGACGGGCGCAGCTTCAACAAGGTGGTCGCCGAGCCGACGCGGCAACCCATTCTCATGCTGCACGGCGCCCACGACCCGGTCCTCCCCGCGGCCAGCATCGCTCGGTCCGCGGCCCACGTGAGCGGGCCCTACCGCCAGGAACGGGTCGAGAACGCCGGCCACTTCCCACCGGAGGAGCAGCCGGAGGCGGTCAACCGACGCCTGCTGGCGTGGCTGGCCGAGGTCGCTCCCGCGCGGCACCCGCCGGTCTAGGCGCAGGCGCCGGTGCTGACCGGCTCGTCGCTGGCGGTGCCCTGAGCGGCTGCCGGCCCGACCTGGTCTGCAGTCAGCGCGTAGCCGGTGTTCTGGTCGCTGACCGAGGCCGCGAAGATCACCCCCAGCACCTCGCCCCTCTCCGAGACCAGCGGGCCGCCCGAGTTGCCCGGACGCACCAGCGCACGCAGCGAGAGCACTTCGCGCACGACCGTGCCGTCCCCGTAGATGTCTGGGCTGCGTAGGCGCTGCTCACCCCGCACCCGAGCACTCTGCACGTTGAAAGGACCGTCGTTCGGGTAGCCGAGGACGGCGCCGGCCTGCCGCGGTTCGCTGGACTTGTCGAAGCGCAGCGTGGGACGGCCCACCCCGTCCACCGCGAGCACCGCGACGTCGAGGTCGGAGTTGTAGTAGACGACCTCGGCGGGCACTTCGCTCTCACCGACCAGGACTGTCGGCTCGTCGACGCCGGCCACGACATGTGCGTTGGTCATCACCCGGTCCGGCTGGTAGAGGAACCCGGTGCCCTCCACGCCGCGGCCGCAGTCGTTCTCTCCGCGGATCTTCAGCACGCTGGCACCTGCAGCCCGCACCTGCGGGTCCCGTCCGACGCGGCCGGGCGGCGGTCCGACCTCGACGATCCGCTCCGGGGCGAACGGCTCGAGGTACTGCGGGAAGAAGCTCGAGCCGACCACGTCGTTGAACGTCTGGAGCACCTCGTCGGCCTCGCCGGGCATCGCCGCATCGACCCGCGACAGCACGGCGGAGGAACGCACCTGGTCGCTGACCACCGGGAGGCTCGAGCCGCTGACCGCAACGCCCAGCGCCCACGTGACGATCAGCACGGCCGCCGTACTCAACGCAGCGCCTCCGACCGCATCCAGCGCCCGCGCGGGCTGCCAGGTGATCTGGTCCCGGATCCGCGCTCCGACGAACTGAAGGATCGCCTGTCCGAAGGAGGCGCAGATCAGCACCACGAACAGGGCGCCGAGCGAGACCCACAGCGACGGAGACGCCTCACCGAGCAGCTGCGGGGCGAGCCAGATCCCGAGCAGCCCACCGAGCAGCAGCCCGCCGGTCGCGAAGGCCCCGGCGATGAAACCCTGCCAGTAGCCGGAGACGGCATAGGCGAGCGCGAGCACGACGAGCAGCCAGTCCAAGATGTTCACCCGCGTGGCCCCGCCCTGAGCATGTGGTCGGGCAGGTCACGCACGCTGCCGGCGTCCCAGGGGCGGGTCCAGCCCACGAAGTCGAAGAGCCGGGAGATGATCCCGGCCGTGAACCCCCACAGGATCAGGTCCTTGTCGTCCCCGATCAGGAATCCCGGGCCCGTCCAGCCCGAGGGGTGGCGCACGGAGATCCGGTGCTGCGGGTCGAGCAGCTCCTCGACCGGCACCCGCAGCACGGCATGCACCTCGGCGGGGTCGACCACGCTGACCGGGCTCTCGGCACGCCACCAGGCCAGCACGGTTGTCACCGCGAAGTTGCTCGGTGGCAGCCACAGCTCGGGCAGGGTCGCGAAGATCTCGACGCCGGTGACGTCCAGGCCGGTCTCCTCCTCGGCCTCGCGCAGGGCAGCGGCCGCCGGTGAGCCGTCCGCCTCGTCGATCGAGCCACCGGGGAACGAGACCTGCCCGGGGTGCGAGCGCATCTGGTGCGCACGCTCGGTCAGTAGCACGTCGGGTCCCTGCGGACCGTCACCGAACAACATGAGCACCGCGCCGCGCCGGACGGCCGGGCCCTCCGGAGGGACGAACCGGGTCAGCTCGTCGGCGGTGATGGCCGCAGCGCCACCACGGACCGGCTCGAGCCACTCCGGCAGCCGGACGCGGCTCGCCCGCTCGGACGCGGGCATGCAGGCGCGGTCGGACACGCTGCGAAGCCTACCCAGCGGTACGACGAGTTCCGGGTACGCGCTCCGCCTCAGAGAGCCACGTCGAGATGCTGCTCGGCCAGGTCGCGCAGCTGCCCGTAGGAGTCGATCACCACGTACTCGACATGGGTGATCGTCTCGTCGCCGTCGACGAAGACCACGCCGGGCAGACCGCGAGCCACCCGGAAGGGCACTCGGACCGATCCGGCCGGGTCGGCGAGCAGCGGGTAGGTCACCCCGGCCTGACGGGCGACGTCCAGGGCTGCGGCCGGCTGGGTGTCCTGGTAGTCGATGCCGAGCACCGCGACCTTGTCCGCGGACCGCTCGTGCAGCTGCTGGTAGTAGGGCAGCTCGTCTCGGCACGGCGCGCACCAAGACGCCCACAGGTTCAGCACCAGCGGGCCCTCCAGCCGGCTCAGGTTCACCTCGGGCCCGCCGCCGAGGCAGGCGAGGGCCAGGTCGGGCAGGCCGCCCTCCGGCGCCGCACCGGTCCCCTGCTGGCAGTCCTCGATCCCCGCCTGCCGCTTGGCGGTGCGCAGCTGCGGGGTGTCCACGTCGACGTCGACCGTGAACGGACCCTGGGAGTCGTCGCCGGGGCGGGACTGCCCGCTGCACCCGGCGAGGACGAGCCCGAGCGCGCAGGACACGACCGCTGCCCTCCCCCTGCGGGTCATCTGCGCCCCGCGGTGCGCACCAGCTTCGCCGCCTTCACCGGGTCGGTCGGTCCTTCACCGTAGGACGGGCACCACCGCGCGACCGGGCAGGCCCCGCAGGCGGGGTTGCGGGCGTGGCAGATCCTCCTGCCGTGCCAGATCAGGTGGTGGTTCAGCTGCACCCAGTCACGTTTGGGGAAGAGCTCACCGACGTCGCGCTCGACCTTCACCGGGTCGCTCTCCTCGGTCCAGCCGAGTCGTCGGGCCAGTCGCCCGAGATGGGTGTCCACGGTGATCCCCGGCACGCCGAAGCCGTCGCCGAGCACGACGTTGGCGGTCTTGCGTCCGACCCCGGGAAGGCCGACCAGGTCGTCGAGGCGGGCAGGCACCTGGCCGTCGTACCTGTCCACCAGCGCCTGCGACAGCTTCAGCAGCGAGTCGGTCTTGGCCCGGAAGAAGCCGGTGGGTGCGATGATCCGCTCGAGATCCTCCCGCTCGGCAGCCGCCAGCGCCGGTGCGTCCGGGTAGGCCGTGAACAGGGTGGGGCTGACCGAGTTCACCCGCTGGTCGGTGGTCTGAGCGGAGAGTACGGTGACCACCAGAAGCTGGAACGGGTCGTCGAAGTTGAGCTCGATGCTCGCGTCCGGGTAGGTATCGGCCAGCACCCGGTCGACCTTCCGGGCGCGGCGGACCAGCGAGACTTCCGGCACGGCAGCAAGCCTACGACGGGCGTGCTTGACGCTCAGGGCCGCCGATGCGCCACACTGTGGCCTGAGGCGCCGGGCACGCAGTTCGGCCTCGGTCTAGGAGGTGAGCCCGTGGAGAAAGACGTCCTACGTCAGGCACCGCTGTTCAGCGCGCTCGACGACGAGGCGGCTTCCTCGCTGCGCACCTCGATGGTCGAGACCAGGCTGCGACGCGGCGACGTGCTCTTCCACGAGGGCGACGAGGGCGACAAGCTCTACGTGGTGACCGAGGGCAAGGTGAAGCTGGGGCGCACCTCGAGCGACGGCCGGGAGAACCTGCTCGCGGTCCTCGGCCCGGGGCAGATGTTCGGCGAGCTGTCGCTGTTCGACCCCGGCCCCCGGTCGGCCAC
>CADCUJ010000013.1 GCA_902805855.1 uncultured Nocardioidaceae bacterium | reverse complement strand
CAGCCCGTAGGCGAACGAGGCGCGCGCGAAGTCCTCGATGGACCTGTTGAAGTTGTACATCCCCATCACCACACCGCCGTCCTCCGGCATCTCGACGACGGTGTGCTCGATCGGGGCACTTCCGTCGGCAGGCGTGAAGGTGATCGTCACCGAGCCCGCACCGGGCACCTTGAAGTTCGTTGACTTGTACTGGTCACCGTGTGCGTGACGGCCGATGATGATCGGCTTGGTCCAGCCGGGCACCAGCCGCGGCACGTTGGACATGATGATCGGCTCGCGGAAGATGACGCCGCCGAGGATGTTGCGGATCGTCCCGTTCGGGGAGCGCCACATCTTCTTCAGGCCGAACTCCTCGACCCGCGCCTCGTCCGGCGTGATCGTCGCGCACTTGACGCCGACGCCGTGCTGCTTGATCGCGTTGGCGGCGTCGATGGTCACCTGGTCGTCGGTGGCGTCCCGGCTCTCGATCCCGAGGTCGAAGTACACGAGCTCGACCTCGAGGTACGGGTGGATCAGCCGATCCTTGATGAACTGCCAGATGATCCGCGTCATCTCGTCGCCGTCCAGCTCGACGACCGGGTTCTTCACCTTGATCTTGGCCATGCGCCGATGTCTCCCGGTGTAGGGGTCTGGGAATGAGAGGTCTGCGGGTCGAAGGGTGAGGTGTGGCCAGGTTAGCCGGGTCCACGATGGGGGAACGAGAGGGGCCAGGAGTCCATCGGAGGTTGGAGACGACATGGCAACGACGCCGCTGTACGACGCCGTGGGAGCCCCAGGGACTGCGCCGCCACCGCTGGTCGACTGGACCAGGCGTCTGGAGCAGGCGAGCTTCCTGGACGGCCCGGCCGGGCTGCTGCAGCACCTCGCCGAGGCCCTCGTCGCCGACCGGTCCCGGCGCGACCTGCTGCAAGGCAGGTGGCTCGGCCACGCGCTGCACCCGGTGCTGACCGACCTGCCGATCGGCTTCTGGGTCTCCACGAACGTGCTGGACCTCGTCGGCGGCAGGCAGGCCCGACCCGCGGCCACCCGGCTGCTCGCCCTCGGCGTCCTCAGCGCGGTTCCGGCGGTGATCACCGGTTACGCGGAGTACGCCGACACCAGCCGGCAGGACAAGCGGATCGGGTTCGTGCACGCTGCCTCCAACGCGAGCGCGATCGCGCTGTTCACCGCCTCCCTGAAGGCGCGCAGGAGCGACCACCACGCGCGCGGGGTGCTGCTCAGCTTCGCCGGCATCACCGCGGCCAGCCTAGGCGGCTTCTTGGGCTCCCATCTCAACTCGGCGCGCAAGGTCTCCAGCCGCCACGAGGCGTTCGCCGACCGCTAGCGACGGCTCCGCCCGGGCCGAGCGCACCTGACCCGCGGCAGCTGGGACGTCGTCACGCTGCTAGCGTCGAAACCCGTCCGCCAGGCAGCATCGAGGGAGTGGCTCGTGAACTCGTCTCCGCCAGTCAAGGTCGCCGTCACCGGTGCCGCAGGTCAGATCGGCTACAGCCTGCTGTTCCGGATCGCCAGTGGCGCGCTGCTCGGACCTGACACACCCGTCGAGCTGAGGCTGCTCGAGATCACTCCGGCCCTGCAGGCGCTGGAGGGGGTGGTGATGGAGCTCGAGGACTGCGCGTTCGCGACCCTGGCCTCGGTGGAGATCGGCGACGACGCCGGCACGGTGTTCGACGGCGCGAACCTGGCGCTGCTCGTCGGCGCCAGGCCGCGCTCGAAGGGGATGGAGCGCGGCGACCTGCTCGAGGCGAACGGCGCCATCTTCACCGCCCAGGGCAAGGCGCTCAACGAGGTCGCGGCCGACGACGTCCGGATCGCCGTCACCGGCAACCCGGCGAACACGAACGCCCTGATCGCGATGACCAACGCGCCAGACATCCCCCACGCGCGGTTCTCGGCACTGACCCGGCTCGACCACAACCGGGCCATCTCGCAGCTGGCGGCGAAGACGGGTGCCCCGGTCAGCGAGATCAAGAAGATGACGATCTGGGGGAACCACAGCGCGACCCAGTACCCCGACATCTTCCACGCCGAGGTGGGCGGCCAGAAGGCCGCCGAGCTCGTGGCCGGCGACGCCGAGGGACGGAAGTGGGTGGAGGAAGTGTTCATCCCGACCGTCGCCAAGCGCGGCGCGGCGATCATCGAGGCGCGTGGCTCCTCCTCGGCTGCCAGCGCCGCCTCGGCGACGATCGACGCCGCCCGCGACTGGCTGCACGGCAGCCCCGATGGGGACTGGGTCTCCATGGCAGTGGTCTCCGACGGCTCCTACGACGTGCCCAGTGGCCTGATCTCCTCGTTCCCGGTCACCACGAAGGACGGCGCCTGGGAGATCGTGCAGGGCCTGGAGATCAACGACTTCTCGCGTGGCCGGATCGACGCCAGCACCGCCGAGCTCGCCGAGGAGCGAGAGGCGGTCAAGGGCCTCGGCCTGATCTAGCCGGCTCGGCCAGCTCCCTCACCCCGGCTGGTTCGGTACGACGACCGCCAGCACCAGCAGCGCGACGCCGGCGACGAGGAGCAGCAGCACGTCCTCGGCCTTCCGCCGGACCCGCAGCATCCCGGCGCGCCGCTCGGGCAGCACCAGTCGAAACGCCGAGCCGACCAGGAGGCCCGCGCCCATCCAGCTCACACCGGGGCGCCAGGCGCCGGCGACCACGAAGACCAGCCCGGTCAGGGCCATGGACGTGATGACCAGGTAGACCAGTCCGCCGAACGTCTGTGGACGACGTTGCGGGTTGTCCTCCAAGATCACGCGCGTTCCGATGCTCCGGTCAGTGACTTCTCGGCGGCCTCGACGATGTTGGACAGCAGCATCGCCCGGGTCATGGGGCCGACTCCTCCGGGGTTCGGCGAGACCCAGCCGGCCACGTCGCGGACATCGGCGGCCACGTCTCCGGCCAGCTTGCCTCCGGCGTCGCGCGAGACACCGACATCGAGGACGGCTGCGCCGGGTTTGACCATGCCGCCGGTCACGATGCCGGGCACGCCAGCTGCGGCCACCACGATGTCGGCGTCGCGGACGTGCGCGGCGAGGTCCTGGGTGCCGGTGTGGCAGAGGGTGACCGTGGCGTTCTCGCTGCGTCGGGTGAGCAGCAGCCCGAGCGGTCGGCCGACGGTCACGCCGCGACCGATCACGCAGACGTCCGCCCCGGCGATCGGGACCTCGTGCCGTCGCAGCAGCTCGATGATGCCGTTCGGAGTGCACGGCAGTGGCGCAGGCCTGCCGAGCACCAGCCAGCCGAGGTTGGTCGGGTGCAGGCCGTCGGCGTCCTTGTCGGGGTCCACCATGCCGAGCACGTCGTGCTCGCTCATCTGCTCGGGCAGCGGCAGCTGCACGATGTAGCCGGTGCAGTGCGGGTTCTCGTTCAGCTCGTGGACGGCCTTCTCCACCTCGGACTGGTCGGCGTCACCGGGGAGGTCGACCCGGATCGAGTTGATGCCCACCTCCGCGCAGTCGCGGTGCTTGCCGGCGACGTACCACCGGCTCCCGGGGTCGTCTCCGACGAGGACCGTCGCCAAGCCGGGCACCACCCCTCGCTCGCGGAGAGCGGCGACGCGCTCGGTCAGGTCCGCCTTGATGGCAGCGGAGGTCGCCAGGCCGTCGAGGGTTCGTGCGGTCACGTCGTCATCTTGTCAGTGGAAGAAGTGCCGGGTGCCGGTGAGGTACAGCGTGGCTCCGGCCGACTTCGCCGCCGCGACCACCTCTTCGTCGCGAACCGAGCCACCCGGTTGGACGACCGCGCGGACACCGGCGTCGAGCAAGATCTGCAAGCCGTCGGCGAACGGGAAGAACGCGTCCGAGGCGGCGACCGACCCGGCCGCCCGCTCACCCGCGCGGGACACCGCCAGCCGTGCGGAGTCGACCCGGTTGACCTGACCCATCCCGACCCCGACCGAGGCACCACCGGAGGCGAGCAGGATCGCGTTCGACTTCACCGACCGGCAGGCGCGCCAGGCGAACGCGAGGTCCGCGAGCAAGTCGTCCGTCGCCGGCTCGCCTGCGGCGAGGTCCCAGGACGCCGGGTCGTCGCCGGCGGCGTCGACCGCGTCCCGGTCCTGCAGCAGCAGCCCACCGGAGATTGGGCGCAGCTCGACGCCGCCGCGGGACGGAAGCGGGCACTGGAGCAGTCGGATGTTCTTCTTCTCCTGCAGGACCTGTAGGGCGCCTTCGTCGTATCCCGGGGCTACCACGACCTCGGTGAAGATCTCCGCGACCTGACGCGCCATCTCGACGCCGACCGTCTCGTTGGTCGCGATCACTGCGCCGAACGCGGAGACCGGGTCACTGGCGTGTGCCCTGCGGTGCGCCGCAGCGACGTCGGCGCCCACCGCGATCCCGCACGGGTTTCCGTGCTTGATGATCGCCACCGCCGCCTGGTCGAAGTCGCAGGCCGCGCGGCGTGCGGCGTCGGCGTCGATGTAGTTGTTGTAGGACATCTCCTTGCCGTGCAGCTGGGTGGCCTGCGCCAGTCCGGGTCCCGGCGAGTACCCACTGGCGTAGAGGGCGGCGCGCTGGTGCGGGTTCTCCCCGTATCGCAACCCGGCCGACTTCTCCCACGTCGCGCCGATCCAGGCCGGGAAGCCGCTGCCGTCGGAGGTGTCACTGACCACGTTGCCCATCCAGGAGGCCACGTTGACGTCGTATGTCGCGGTGTGCACGAACGCCTCGGCCGCAAGACGCTGCCTCGCTGCGAGCGTGAACCCATCACCGCGGGCGGCTTCGAGAACGTCGCCGTACCTGGCCGGTGAGGTCACCACGGCCACACTCGGATGGTTCTTCGCGGCCGCGCGCACCATCGAGGGTCCGCCGATGTCGATCTGCTCGATGCACTCGTCCGGTGCCGCACCTGAACGCACGGTGTCGGTGAACGGGTACAGGTTGGACACGACCAGGTCGAAAGGCTGCACTCCCAGCTCCTCGAGCTGATGGCGATGGCTCTCCAGGCGCTGGTCGGCGAGGATCCCGGCGTGGACGAAGGGATGCAACGTCTTCACCCGGCCGTCGAGACACTCGGGAAAACCGGTCAGCTCCTCCACCTCGGTGACGGGCACCCCGCATTCGGCGATCCTCAAGGCGGTCGAGCCCGTCGAGACGATCTCCACCCCCTCTTCGTGCAGGCCCATGGCCAGCTCGGTGAGGTCGGTCTTGTCGTACACCGAGATCAGCGCCCGACTGATCCGCCGCGTTCCGTCTGCGTCACTCACTGGCCGAACCGCACCTTCCTGTCCGTGATGGAGAAGCCCTCCCGGGCCATCCGCCCTACGCACCGCACGAGCATGGCCCGCTCGGCGACCTTGATCCGCTCGTGCAGCGACTCGACGTCGTCGCCCTCCTCGACGCGCACGGCGGTCTGGTCGACCACAGGCCCGCTGTCGACGCCGGCGTCCACGACGAACAGCGTTGCGCCGGTCACCTTGACGCCATAGGCCAGTGCAGCAGCCGGACCATCCATCCCGGGGAAGGCGGGTGAGAGAGCCGGGTGGGTGTTGACGGTCCGACCACCGAACTCGCCGAGGAAGGCCTGCCCGGTCAGCTTCATGAAGCCGGCCAGAACGATCAGGTCGGGCTGGTGCTTCGCACACGACGCGGTGAGCTCGGCGTCCCACGCCTCGCGGCTCGCGAAGTCCTTGACGCGGTGTACGAAGGTCGGGAGTCCGGCTCGCTCGGCGCGCGCGAGACCCTCGATGTCGTCTCTGTCGGCCCCCACGGCGACCACCTCGACGCCGTACTCCGGGTCGCGCGACGCGTCCAGCAGGGCCTGGAGGTTCGTGCCGGCGCCGGAGACGAGGACCAGCACCCGCGCAGGGCTCGACCGGAGGGGACGCGACACCGCCTCAGGCTACCGAGCGACTGGCCCGGCGACGCACCCACCAGGTCATCGCCAACCCACCGAGCAGCCCGCCGACGCCCATCGCCGACACGCCGGCCACCAACGTCTGGGCGAAGAGCACGCCGACCTCGCTCATCCTGCCCGGCCCGACCGACCCGCCGGCCAGGAATGCCAGCGCGGTCCACAACACCCCGCCGAGCGCACCGGCGGCGAGACCTCGCAGCGCTCCGAGCTCGTACCTGGGGACCGGGAAGCGGTGCAACATCAAGACCGCCGCGACAGCGGCGACGATGACCGGCGCCGTGGCCAGGGCGACGGTCCAGGTCGGGGCCACGCCCTCCTCGGGAAGCGCGGCGAGCACCGGGAAAGCCGGGACGGGGCCGAGGACGACCATGGCCGGGGAGACCAGGGTGCCGGTGCCCACCGCGAAGCCGGGACCGATGAGGTAGGAGCCGCCCAGGAGCGCCGCATTGGGGGAGACGGCCGCCACCAGCAGCGAGTAGAGCAGCCCCCCGGGCAGGTCCACGTGCATCTGAGCCAGCACGTTGGCCGCCGGCCCGATGTCGATGAGCATGGCCGCTGTGACCAGGAGCGAGCCTGCTGCCAGCATCAGCAGCACGACGGCGGCGGCCCCTACCCCGACAGCCAGCCCGAACTCCGGCAGCCTGGCTCGCCAGGTGTGCCACCGAGCCGAGCCCGTGACCAGGCCGGCGCCTCCGAAGGACAGCGCGAGCGCCAGGCCGCCCAGCAGGGCCAGCCCCGGGTGTGGCCGGGCCTGCTCGTGGGAGGCGAGGGCCGCGGTGGCCACCGCCACGACGCCGTACGCCGCCGCCAGGCACGCCGTGCCCACGGCTGCGGACCGGACATCGTCGACAACCGACGTCGCGCCGGCGCGACGACCCAACCGGAAGGTCACGAACGCACAGATCCCGGTCAGGCCCAGTGGGGTCGCGGTGATTGCCGCGGACGGCAGCGCAAGGTGGGCACCATGGGCGAGCAGCCAGGCGTCCGCCCCCACCCGGATGGCATCGCGCGTGTCGCCGTGACCGCCAGCGTCGGAGGCGAACCAGCCGGCCAGGCCGACGGCCATGCAGCCCAGCAGCACGACGGCAGCCGACAGGGCACCGGCCACTGCGCCGGCGAGCACGACCGGCCGTCTCCGTGGATCCGGGGTGGCCGCCCCGGCCAGTGGCGCCTCGGACGAAGGACGCGCGGCTGTTCGCAGATCTGTCGCCTGAGTCATCGCATCGACAATCCTCGTCGCCGCGACCCCCTCGTGCGGTCAGCCACGCCGGTTGGGCGGCCCTGGCGATTGGCGTAGCGTCGGGTGCTGATCAGGTCCAGGGGGTCAGACAGGACGGTGATGTTGCCGTGCGCACAGGCACGCCCGGCAGGAGGACAGCCAGCCGCCGGGGGGAAGAGCGGTTCGACTCCTTCTACCACGCCACCCGTCACAGCCTGCTGGTGCAGAGCTACGCGCTCACCGGTGACCCGGCTGCCGCGCACACCGGTGTGCGAGACGCCTACACGGCGGCCTGGCGGCACTGGGGCAAGGTCAGCGGACTGGACGACCCGTCGGACTGGGTGCGGGCGCGCGCCTGGCGGCTGGCGCAGCGTCGTCATGGGTCCCGCAGGAGGCGCTCTCGGGGTGAGATCGCGACGCCGCACAGCGCCGTGCTCACCGCTCTCGAGAAGCTACCGGGCGATCAGCGGCGGGTCCTGCTGCTGACCCGGTTGGCCGGGTTGTCGCTGCCTCATGCCGCAGCCGAGATGGGCCTCTCCACAGATGCGGCCGGCCGGCTGCGGGAACGCGCCACCACAACTCTCGCCGCGTCGCTCGAGGTCGAGCCCGGGGCGATCCGCGGCCGCCTGCTCTCCCTGGCCGACCCGGCCACCCGATCGCGACTCCCCCGGGCGTCCGCGATCCGCCGCGCCGGGTCCCGGCGCCGCACCAGCCACACGCTGGTCGCGGCCCTGGCAGTCGCGGCGGTCGCGGTCACCTCCGGGGCGTTCGCCTACCAGGAACCGGACGAGGTCGCGCCCAGGCGGGCGAGCACGCCTCCACCACGCGTGAGCGAGCCGGCTCCAGTGGACCGTCCGGCGCCGATCCTCGACGCCGACGACCTCCTCGACCGCGACCAGGCGGCCCGGCTCGGTCCCGGACAGCGGTGGCGGACGGTCCGCACCGACGACAACACCGGCGGTGACGGCATCAACACCACCTGTCAGCAGGAACGCTTCGCCGACCCCGGCGGCGTGGCGACGCTGGTGCGCGAGTTCAAGGCTCGGGGAGCGCCGGCCAGATCGGCCGTGCAGACCGTCGAGGTGTCGGAGTCGGTCAGGCAGGCGCGCAAGGCGTTCGAGACCACGCTCGGCTGGTACGCCGGCTGCCAGGTCGCCCGCTTCCAGCTGCTCACCGCCTACCGGGTCGGCGACATCGGTGACGAGGCCCAGCTGCTGACCGCTCGGGTCTGGAGCAGGCCGGTGACCAGCTACTCCGTCGCGGTGGCTCGGACCGGTCGGGTGGTGACCTCCACCCTGGGGGAGAGCGTCGGTGTGCGGTCCGCACGGCCCGCCCAGCTCGCCCAGTCCCTCGACGACGCGGTCTCCCTGCTGTGCTCAGGCGCGGGGTCCGACGACTGCACCCACGAGCCGAGCTTCACCGCCGTACCTCCCCCGCCCTCCGGAGAGGAGCCAGGCGTCCTCGCAGTCGCGGACCTGCCGCCCGTAGGCCGGATCAGCAGGCCGTGGGTCGGGACCGACGCGCGTCCGGCACCGGTCAACCCGGCACTCACGACGTGCGACCGCGCCGACTTCTCCCGAGCGGGTGTCCGCACTCGCACGCGCAGCTTCCTGATCCCTCGCGCGAAGGTTCCGCGCCGGTTCGGCCTCACCGAGACCTACGGGGAGTTCCCGAGTCCCGATGCGGCGCGACAGTTCCTGCGCCAGGTACAGGCTCGGATCACCCGGTGCGAGGACCGCAACGAGGCTGCCACGGTCAGCGCCACCAGGACCGTCCCCCTCACCCGAGCGGGGAGCGAGTCGGTGCTGTGGGACGTGGTGACCGAGATCTCCGACGACGAGTCGGTCCGATTCCGGATTGGGTTCGTCCGGGTCCGTGACACCGTGGCCCAGGTGACCTTCTCCCCGGCGCGCCGCGACGACATCGCGCCTCGCCAGTTCGACGCCCTGGTCACGCGGGCGGGCGACCGGCTCGGTGAACTCGACTAGTCGCCTTTCCGTATGGTCGGTTCCGTGACCACCGCGACCGACTCGAACCACCGAGCACGAGAAGACGCAGCCGCCCGGGACGTCGCCAGTCCACTCGGTGACCGGCGCGACCGATTCCTGCTCCCGGAGCGGGTCATCTATCTCGACGGGAACTCGCTCGGCGCCCTACCACGAGCGGTCCCGGACCGGCTCGCACAGGCGGTGACCGAGGAGTGGGGGGCGGGGCTGATCTCGTCGTGGAACAGCGCGGACTGGATCAACCTGGCCCGGCGGGTCGCCCAGAAGGTCGGCCCCATCATCGGCGTGCCCGGCAGCGACGTGCACGTCGGCGACTCCACCAGTGTGACGCTGTTCAAGACGATGGTCGCCGCCTGCCGGCTCCGTCCCGGACGGACCGTGGTAGCCATCGAGCCGAGCACCTTCCCCACCAATGGGTACGTCGCGTCCGCGGTTGCGCGCCTGCTCGGCTGCGAGCTGCGGTGGTGTGACCCCGCGGACCCCACCGCGGCTCTGGACGAGGACGTCGCGGTGCTCGCTCTGACCCACGTCGACTTCAGGACCGGAGCCATGTTCGACATGGGCGCGGTGACCGGGGCCGCCCACGACGCCGGCGCGTTGATGTTGTGGGACCTGTGCCACTCCGCGGGAGCGGTGCCGGTGGAGCTGGCCGAGCACGGTGTCGACTTCGCGGTCGGCTGCAGCTACAAGTACCTCAACGGCGGCCCCGGCTCACCGGCTTTCGTCTACGTCGCCCCTGAGCATCAAACGGACCTGGACCAGCCGATCACCGGGTGGATGGGGCATGCCCATCCCTTCGACATGGACCGCGACTACGCGCCGGCGGCCGGCGTCGGCCGGATGGCCTCCGGTACCCATCCGGTGCTCGCCCTCAGCGCGCTCGACGCGGCGCTGGACGTCTTCGACGGGGTCGACCACCACGCGTTGCGCACCGCGTCCCTGTCGCTGACCGACTACTTCATCGAGCTCGTCGACGCCCGCCTCGGTGGACAGCTCGAGGTGGTCACCCCCCGGGAGCACGCTCGGAGGGGCAGCCAGGTGTCGCTGCGGCACGACCAGGCCTATGGCGTCGTCCAGGCGCTCATCGACAGAGGGGTGGTCGGCGACTTCCGCACCCCGGACCTCGCCCGCTTCGGGTTCGCACCGATGTACGTTCGCCATGTCGACGTGTACGACGCCGTCGAACAGCTGGTCGAGGTGATGGAGCTGGAGGAGTACGGCCGAGCGTCGTACGCCGTCCGCAACGCCGTCACTTAGGAGCCCTGCAGGACTTCTCGCATCAGGCTGGCCGTTGCCGAGGGGGTCTTGCCGACCTTGACGCCGACGGCCTCGAGCGCCTCCTGCTTGGCCGAGGCGGTGCCAGACGAGCCGGACACGATGGCGCCGGCATGACCCATCGTCTTGCCCTCCGGTGCTGTGAAGCCCGCGACGTAGCCGACGACCGGCTTGGTCACGTTGCCCTTGATGTACTCGGCCGCACGCTCCTCCGCGTCACCGCCGATCTCACCGATCATCACCACCGCGTCGGTCTCCGGGTCCTCCTCGAAGGCCCGCAGACAGTCGATGTGCGTGGTGCCGATGATCGGGTCGCCACCGATCCCGACCGCCGTGGAGAAGCCGAAGTCGCGCAGCTCGTACATCATCTGATAGGTCAGCGTGCCCGACTTCGAGACCAGACCGACTCGGCCGCTCTTGGTGATGTTCGCCGGGATGATGCCGGCGTTGGACCTGCCAGGGCTGATCAGCCCGGGGCAGTTCGGCCCGATCACCCGGGTGGTGCCCTTGGCCTGGGCGTAGGCGAACAGCGCTGCGCTGTCGTGGACCGGCACACCTTCGGTGATCACGACCACGAGGGGGATGCCGGCATCCACCGCCTCGACCACCGCGTCCTTGGTGAACGCCGGCGGGACGAAGACGACCGAGACGTCCGCGCCGGTCTCGTCCATCGCCTCCCGGACACCGCCGAACACAGGGACCGCCGTGTCGGCGACGTCGACGCTCTGCCCGGCCTTCCGGGGGTTGACGCCTCCTACGATCGCGGTTCCGGACTCGAGCATCCGCCGGGTGTGCCGCATGCCCTCCGAGCCGGTCATGCCCTGGACGACGACCGAGCTGTTCTCGGTGAGGAAGATGGCCATCTGAGCTCCTAGCTCCGTTCCGCGATCAGTTGTGGGCGGCCAGCTCGGCTGCCTGGTCGGCGGCGCCGTCCATCGTGTCGGCCAGCGTGACCAGCGGGTGGTTGGCGTCGACGAGGATCCGCCTGCCCTCCTCGACGTTGTTGCCGTCCAGGCGCACGACCAATGGCTTGTTCGCCTCGTCGCCCAGCAGCTCGAGCGCATGCACAATGCCGTTGGCAACGGCGTCGCACGCAGTGATGCCACCGAACACGTTGACGAAGACCGACTTGACCTGGGCGTCGCCGAGGACGATGTGCAGACCGTTGGCCATCACCTCTGCCGAGGCGCCGCCGCCGATGTCGAGGAAGTTCGCCGGCTTGACGCCGCCGTGCTTCTCCCCGGCATAGGCGACGACGTCGAGCGTGGACATCACCAGTCCCGCGCCGTTGCCGATGATGCCTACGTCGCCGTCGAGCTTGACGTAGTTGAGGCCCTTCGCCTTCGCCTCCGCCTCGAGCGGGTCGGCCTCGGCGTCGTCGGTGAAGGCGGCGTGGTCCTCGTGCCGGAAGTCGGCGTTCTCGTCGAGGGTGATCTTGCCGTCGAGGGCCTCGAGCTGCCCGTCACCGAGCCGGACGAGCGGGTTCACCTCGACCAGGGAGGCGTCCTCCGCGACGAAGACGTCCCACAGCTGCTTCACCAGCGCCGTCGCCTGCGGG
>CADCUJ010000012.1 GCA_902805855.1 uncultured Nocardioidaceae bacterium | reverse complement strand
GGCGGCCTGGCTCGTGCTGTCCGAGCACCTAAGCCAGGTGGCCGGTTGGGTCAAGGAGCACACGTTCCTCGCGCAGCGCGCCGACCCTTCCACGTACGTCGTGACGCACGGCGAGCCTGGCGTCCACAACCAGTGGCGAGCGCAGAGCCGCACCTGGCTGATCGACTGGGAGTCGTTGCGGCGTGCTCCGCGCGAGCGCGACCTCGCGACGTTGGTGGACGCTGGTGTCGCGACCGACGGTGACCCGGAGATGATCCGGCTTTTCGACCTCGAATGGCGTCTCTCGGAGATCTGGAGCTTCGCGCAATGGCTGCAGGGTCCGCACGAGGGAGACGCCGACGACCGCGCAGCGCTCGAGGGCCTGACCGAGGAACTCACCCGCCCACACTTCGGCGAGGCGTGATGCGCGCCGACCCGACGTACGGCCACCGCTATGCATTCGGGTCCCGAGGGCCGTCAGGCGGACACGGCATCCTGGACGATCGCAGCGAGCTCCTCCACGCGTTCGCTTCGAGAGCGGTGGGACAGGATGCAGGCGCGCAGGAACACCCGTCCCCGGATGGGCGCCGAGGACAACCACACCCGACCGCTGTCATGGATTCGGTCCAGTAGTCGCAGGCACTCGGCGTCGGTGCCACCGCGGGGCCGGAAAGCGACCAGCGACAGGTCGGGGCGCCACGGCACCTCGAGCTCTGGCAGCGCATCGAGGTGCTGGTGAAGGTAGTAAGCCAGGTCCAGCTTCTCGTCGAGGGCATCGCGGAACGCTTCGGTGCCGTGGAGGTGAAGCGGGAGCCAGATTCGCAGACCACGGAAGTCACGGGTCAACTCCGGGCCGTACGCGGCGAAGTCGGGCAGCCCGTCCGTGACATCGGGCAGGTAGTGCGCGGCCACGTCGTGCGCGGCGCGCAGCGTCGCGCCGTCACGGGCGAGCAGGCATCCCGTGCCGTACGGGAGGAAGAGGCCTTTGTGCGGGTCGAGGGTGACAGTGTCCGCGCGCTCGATCCCGCGGAGCGCAGCTCTCCCCCGGTCGGTGAGCTGGAAGAACCCGCCGTAGGCCGCATCAACGTGCAGCCACAGGTTTTCACGCTCCGCAACGTCGGCAACAGCGTCGAGCGGATCCACCATGCCGGCGTTGATCGTGCCGGCCGAGGCGACCACGAGGAACGGTCGACGACCAGCGGCCCGGTCCCGCCTGACTGCCTCTCCGAGTGCCTCGGGGTCGAACCTGAGCGCTTCGTCTGCGGGTACCACGCGCACCGCGTCGGCTGGAAAGCCGGCGATCTTCGCGGCCTTGGCCACCGAGTGGTGGGCCTCGTCGGAGACATACAGGGCGCCGTCGAGAAAGTGCTCGCCGAGCCGCGACCCACGAGCGGCCACCAGGGCCGCGAAGGTCGACATCGACCCGCCAGGTGTCAACAACCCCTGGGCGCTGCTAGGGAGGCCGAACAGGTCGCACAGCCAGCGCAGCACCGATTGTTCGAGCTGGACCAGGGCCGGCGCGGGACGGGCCAGGCCGGTGTAGCGGTTGACGACGCACGCCAGGAAGTCACCGAGGGCCGAGGCGTAGAGACCCCCTCCGGGGATGTAGGCCATGAACCCCGGATTCGCCGGGTCGAACCCCTTCGCCGCCGCCTGCCCCACGAGCTCCAGCAGATCCTGGAACGACCGGCCAGAGTTCGGCGGGAACGCCCCCAGCAGCCCGAGCAGCTCCTCGAGGTCGCCCATGTCGGCGTTCGGGGCGGTGTACCGCTCCTCGACGAAGCGGGCCGCGAAGTCAACTGCCTGACCGCCCATCTCCACCAGCTGATCGATCGGTGGGTCGAACGGGGACCGACCCCCGCCAGGCACGGTGTTACCCATCCGCGCAGCGTACGGCGCGGCGTAGGAGGAGGTCAGCCCACCGCCGCCGCCGTACCTTCGGCGCAACAGCCAGATGGCACACCCCGCTTCAACTCGCCTTCGCAGACCGAGGCCGCCCCGCCCCGCCGCGCTCCCGCCACCTCCCCGAGACGGCGACGATGCTCCTCGATCGGACCTCGGCATGTCCGGACCATGCGAGCCTGGCAGGCGCCCGTGGTGGCGGAAGGGCGCGGCCGCTTCGCGGCCGGAAAGACGCAGCGTCCCGCCGGAGCCGTCATAGCTGAGGCAGACGGCCGACGACGTCGGGCGCGGGTCGCTCATCTGGTCACGATCAGCACTCGAGGGTCGATGTCGGGTTGACGCCCGAGCGCCTAAATGCCGTTGAATGCCTCGCCACGGGTCCGTAGGGGAACGAACCGGTAGCTCCCGTGTTTGGTGATGGTCGAGGCCTGTCCTTGCCGCTCGATGACTAGCAAGGTCCCCGACACTGGCAGCACGAGGCGGCCTGCGTCGGTCAGCTGATAGACCAGCGCCTCAGGAAGCGCACGCGCCGCGGCGGACACCAAAATGCGGTCGAACGGACCCTGTTCTGGTCGCCCAAGGACGTCGGGATCCGCAGCCTCGATCGTCGCCCATCCCATCTCGCATGCGAACAGATTGTTACCGCCCACGGTGACCAGTTCGGGCACGATCTCGACGCCTAGGACTCTGCCCGTGGGTCCTGTGAGGTACGCCAGCAGGGCGGTGGTCCACCCAGAGCCGGAGCCGACATCCAACACTCGATGCCCCAAGTGCACATCGAGGAGCCTGAGCATCTTGGCGACCGTGCGAGGCTGCGAATTTGTCTGCCCGTACCCGATCGAGATTGGGCCGTCGAAGGCAGACCGTTTGATATCTGTCGTCGGCAAGAAGCCGGCTCGGGGAACGGCTACAAGAGCCGCATCCACGGCGTCCACGACGCGACGCTACCGCCCCCGCGCGCTCAAGTGGACGAGCCCGAGGACATCGCCGCTCGCGGGCCCGTCGTTTCGCTGCGGGATCAAGACAGGAAAGCTCACGCTTACGGCGCCGGAGCGCCGTACCTCTCGGTCCTGGG
>CADCUJ010000011.1 GCA_902805855.1 uncultured Nocardioidaceae bacterium | reverse complement strand
GTCGTCGAGCTCAGGCACACCCAGCTCGTCCGAGAGCGCGTGCAGCGACTCCCAGGGTGCGCGCGAGGCGTAGCGGGCCCGGCGCAGCTCGGTCGCGATGCGTTTGAACACCCAGGAGTCACCGACCTCGGCAGCGACCGCCAGGGCCTGTTGGCCACTGGCGCCGGAGCGCCGCTCCAGGGCCACAAGCTCGATGTAGGCGCCCAATGCCCGGAGGAACGCAATCCTGGCCCTCTTGGCGTCGTCGAGGGCGTTGTAGTTCGGGATGAACCAGAACACGGCAGCCAGCAGCACCGATCCGATGGTGGGAACGGTGAGCGGGACCGGCAGGCCGAGGAAGATGAAGAACGTCGACAGGGCCGGCACGAGCACCAGGCCGAGTGCGGCCCAGACAACCTTCTCCCCGTAGAAGCGGGTCACGCTGATGTCCAGGATCGCCAAGTCCTTGTGGGGGGTCTTGGCCCATGCCCCGCCGGGCAGGGTCTGCAACGCCCACCCACCGACCCGGTCGATCATGCCCGGTGAGACAGCGGGTTCGGCGGGGAGCAGGATCGGACGGTGGTTCAGCTGGCCGGGCGTGAGGCGGCCGAGCACGTCGCGTAGGTCGGGGTCGGCCGGCGCGAGACGGTAGGCGAGCAGCGCGAAGGCGGCTCCGATGAGGACGCCGCCGGTGAGCGCGAGCTGCAGACCGGTCACGACGTGGCTCCTGACGTCGATGCGTGACGCTCGGCGAGGTTCAGGAACCGCGGCAGCGGCTTCATGACGGCCATCCGACGCAGCCACATCAGCGTGGCGACGTAGGCCGTGAGCAGAACCGAGAGCACCACCTGGCCCAGCGGGGTGCCGTAAGGGGCGATGTAGGTGCCCGTCAACGCCAGGATCCCGAGGACGCTGAGCGTGATCGCGGTGACGGTCCTGGCAGTGGTGCGCGGCTTGGCTTGGTCGGCGGCGATCTGACGGCGGGCCCGGACGTCGGCGGCAACGGTTTCGGCGAGGGCTTCGAGGGCCGTGGACAGTCCGGCCTGTCCACGGCCCGCGGCGGCCAGGATGAGGTTGGTGACCACGATGTCGCCGGTGGAGTCATCGAGGTCCTCGGCGAACAGGCGCAGCACGTCCTCGGTGGAGGTGGTGTTGTCCCAGAGCCTGGACACGAGAAGGCCAACCTCCTGCTCGATCGGTGCCGGCACCGAGCGCAGCGACCGGATCAGCGCCGAGCGCAGCGATTGGCCGGCGGTGAGCTTCCCGGACAGCGAACGCGCCCACTCCTCAAGAGCCTCCAGCTTCTCGATCTGGGCACCCGAGGCCGGTGGCGTCAGCAGCAACGGGATGCCGACCAGCGCGGCCGGCACCACCACGACGGCGATCACCCAACCGGTCGTCACCGCAACGACCAAGCCGACAAAAGCACCGACGATGACCAGGCGCCCGGTCCGGGGCTCGAGACGACGCCCACGGAGCCGGCCGGCGCCGGGCAGGAACGAGCGTGAAGGGCGCGGTGCCGCCGGAGGCGCAGGACGCAGCGCCAGGCCCATCCCGACCAACCCGGCGACTACCAGGGCGCCAGCGAGGGCGGCGAGGAACGGGCTCATGCGACGACCCCTCCCCCGCCGTCGGTCGATGACTCGGCGTTGTAGGCGTCGAGGTCGAAGCCGTAGCGGATCAGGTCCCGGCACAGCCGGTCTGACATCTCACCTGATGCCACCGCGACCCCGGTGGGGCCCGGCCTGAACACCGAGGTGGTCGAGTAGCCCATGACGGCGTCCGGGCTGGGCTCGACAACCAGGACCTCTTGGACGAAGCGACGCTTGCGCTTGGTGCCGTCGGGCGCCTCGACGATCTCCGAGTGCAGGTGCATCACGACGTCGATCGCGGCAGAGAGCTTGCTGATCGCCAGTTCGCGGGTCACCTGCGGCCCGGTCTCCATCGCGCAGGACACCAGCTTCTCCACCGTGTGCTCGGCACTGCGGGCGTGGGTGGTGCTGATCGACCCGGGACCGGACTCCATGGCCTTGAGCATCGACCACACCTCAGGGCCGCGGACCTCGCCGACGATCTGGCGGTCCAGGTTGAACCGGAACGAGTCGTGGATGGCCTCCTCGAGGCTGAAGTGGCCGGCCTGCCGGCCGTCGACGCCGACCTCGCCGGACCCGGGACGATGTTCCCAGGCGTGCACGATCGGGTGCCGCTCTGTCATCTCGTGCAGGTGCAGCTCGAATTCGGTCTCGAAGGTGCCGATCATCTCGTGCGGCGGGATCTGGGAGCACAGGGCCCGCACCCAGGTGGTCTTCCCGGAGCCCTGGATCCCGGAGACGACGATGCTCTTGCCGGTCCGCACGCACGCGGAGAGGAAGTTGGCGAGCACCGGTCCGCACGCCTCACGCTCGTGCACCATCTGCTCCATCGACACCTCCACCAGCCGGTGTCGGCGGATGACGACCGAGGTGTTGGCGGTGGTCCAGGACGCGGCCGCGAGTCGGGGGCCGCCGGGGAGCCGCAGGTGCAGGCGTGGGATCGCCTCGGTGAACGGGCGGTTCTGGCGGGCGCCGAGGTCGGCGAGGAACTCGCGCAGCTCGTCCTCGGAGTCGGCCACCGGGGGTCCCTCGGTCAGGGTCCCGTCGGAGGCCTCGAGCCACACGGTGACGCTCTTGCCGCGGGCGATGATGATGATGTTCTCGAGCGACTCGTCCTCCACGAGTGGCTGGAGTCGGCCTAGGCCGAAGATCGCGTCCTTGAGGGCCTTGCCGAGGGCCTTCTCCTGGTCGCGTGTCCAGCCGGGCTGGCCCGCCGAGACCTGGTCCTCCGACTCGGCCTGGATGAGCTCGGCGATGACCGCGATGCCGATCTGCTCGCGCTCCTCGTCGCTGATCCGGGCGCCCTGCTTCTCCAACCTCGACGTCAACCGGGCGGACGCCTCGGCACGGAACTGGGCCACGGTCTCCCAGTCCACGACGCCGCCGACCT